>NZ_JAIQDH010000019.1:0-221888 GCF_020037095.1 Myxococcus sp. XM-1-1-1 | reverse complement strand
CCGTCCCGTCCCTCGGCGGCCCCAGGATGCCCATCTGGTAGGACCACGCCTTGGTGTGCACGCGGGCGGCTTCCAGGTTCGGGTTCAGCCGCGCCGGCCACGGCACGTAGAATTCAGGCAGCTGGAATGGTTGCTTCTGACGCGCCTTTGACATCTTCACCCTTCGCCAGTCTCAAGATGATTCAACTCATCGGGCCCGCGCGCCCATTGCAACGGTGGTGCCGGGATGAATCAGGCCGCCTCTCGTGTGATTCGAGGCGGTTGAAACACCCCGGCTCGCGCGGCTGACACGTCAGTCGTCACCGAGGACGTGTCAACGGGGCGCATGACACGTCCGCGGCGGCGTCAGACGCTCGTGCCAGTCGCGGCGGCGGCGTCCTCTGCGGGGAGGCTTGCCAGCAGTTCGCGGGCCTTCTCCACCTTCACGTGACCCGCCTTCACCAGCAGGTTGGCGATCTTCTCCACCCAGTCGCCCCGCGCGCCCGCCGTCACCGCCACGCAGCGCGCGTGCATCGCCATGTGGCCCTTCTGGATGCCCACGCTGCCCAGCGCCCGGAGCGCCGCGAAGTTCTGCGCCAGCCCCACCGCCGCGAACACCATCGACAGCTCGCGCACCGAGGGGGTCTGCATCAGCTTGAGCGCCAGCTGCACGCCGGGGTGCACCTTGATGGGGCCGCCCACCACGCCCAGCGCCATGGGCAGCTCGATGCGGCCCACCAGGTGCCCCTCCTCCAGGTACCAGGTGGACAGCGGACGGTACTGCCCGCTGCGGCAGGCGAAGGCGTGCGCGCCGGCTTCAATCGCGCGCCAGTCCTGCCCCGTGGCGATGGCCACCGCGTCGATGCCGTTCATCACGCCCTTGTTGTGCGTGGCCGCGCGGTACGGGTCGGCTTCGGCGAAGCGGCTGGCCTGGGTGATGCCCTCGGCGATGATTTCGCCCGGCATCTCGAAGTCCGCCAGCGCCGCCAGTGGGATGCGGCACGTGGCGCGCGCCAGCCGCCGGTCCGCCAGGTTGGAGAGGATGCGCAGGTACACCTTGCCGCCGGTGAGCTGCTCGATGAGCGGCGCCACGCCCTCCGCCATGGTGTTGATGAGGTTGGCCCCCATCGCCTCCTGCGTGTCGATGAGGAGGTGCACGATGAGCAACGGCTCTCCGCACGGGCCCTCGGGGGCCGGCAGCACGCGCACCTCCACGTCCTTGGCCCCACCGCCGCGCGCCACCATGGCCGGGTGGAAGCTGTTGGCCAGCGCGAGGAGCTGCTCCTTGTTCGCCAGGATGTGCTCGGTGGCCACCTTCGGGTCGCCGTAGCGCGACACCTGCACCTGGCCAATCATCAGCGAGGGGTCCGCCTCGGCGGTGAAGCCACCGGACTCGCGGACGATCTTCGCGGCGAAGGACACGGCCGCCACGACGGACGGCTCCTCCACCGCCATGGGCACCAGGAGGTCGCGCCCGTTGACCTGGAGGTTGAGGCCCAGGCCCAGCGGCAGGCAGAACGTCCCCACCGCGTTCTCGATCATCTGGTTCGCCAGGACAGGCGGCAGCGCTTCGGAGCCCAGCAGTTGTCGCAGGTCCTCGGGCTGGAGCCGGAACATTCGAGCGAGGTGCGCGTGGCGCTCCTCCATCGGCAGCTTGTGGAAGCTCGGGAGCCGGGAGGTCACGGTGTCGGACATGTTGTTCCTTCGGTGCAGAACCTGGAGCGGGCCCCCTTGCAACGGTGGCGCCATGAAGCGCCGGGCCACATCTCGCGGGATTCGAGGAGGATGAAACAGCCAGGCTCCTCGGTTGACGTGTCAACCCCCGTGGCTGACGCGTCAACTCACCGAATCACAGACCCGGCGCCCCCACTGGCGACCAGGAAGCGCACACCGCGAACCGACTGGCTCGCGGATTCACCGGAGCCGAGGGCCGCGAGTCACCAGGTGAGCGGCAGCTCATGGACGCCGAGCAGGTTCTCGTCCTTCTTGAAGCGGACCTCCTCCAGCGGCACGGCCAGCCGCAACGTGGGGATGCGCTGGAACAGCGTCTTGAACACCACCTCGAACTCGATGAGGGCCAGCGCGCGCCCCGTGCACAGGTGGATGCCGTGGCCGAAGGCGAAGTTGCGGTGCGCTTCCCGCTGGAGGTCCAGCCGGTCCGGCGCCTCGAAGACCGTGCCGTCGCGGTTGGCCGAGTCCGGCTGCGCGAGGACGCCCTCCCCCGCGCGGATGAGCTGACCGCCCACGGTGAGATCCACGGTGGCGACGCGCTGCCGGGCGAGATGTGAGACATTGACGAAGCGCAGCAGCTCCTGCACCGCCGCGGTGATGGCGGCGGGGTCCTCCATCTGGCGGAACTTCGCGAGCTGCTCGGGGTGGATGAGCAGCGCCAGCGTCCCCAGCCCGAACATGTACGCCGACGGTCCGTGCCCGGCGTAGTACAGCGCGTGGAACAGGGACGCCGCGTCCGGGGGACTCAGCTTCCCCGTCGCCACCTGCTCCGTGACGACGCGACCGATGAGCGTGTCCCCGGGCTCACGCAGGTTGTCCTCCACCAAGCGCAGGAAGACATCATCCAGCGCCATCAAGGCCGCGGTCGCCTCCTCGCGGGAGGACGCACGCGAGCCGACGGTCCTGCTCAGCACGTGCAGCGCCTCGGCACCCTCCTGGGGCACGCCGAGCAGATCGCCAATGACTTGCAGGGCCACGGGGAGCGCGAACGCCGACATCAGGTCCACGGGCCTCGGGCCGGCCAGCATCGCGTCGAGCGCCGCGTCCACGGGGGCCTGGATGCGCGGCCTCAGGGCCTCCATCCGCCGGGGCATGAACTCCTGCACGAGCATGGCCCGCTGCGCCCGATACTCCGCATCCGGGCGCAGGAAGAAGGCCAGCGGCCTGCCCTGTCGAGCAGCGGCCGCGGGCGACAGGTGCGGGAACCCCGGCAGCGTGGAGTCCGCGACCAGCCGGGGGTCTCCCAGCACCGCCAGCACGTCGCTGTAGCGGCTCACCAGCCACGGCGTGTTTCCGTCCCACAACTTCACGGGGCAGACCGGGGCCTGCTTGCGCAGCCGCTCGTATTCAGCGGGCGGCTCCAGCGGGAGGCTCCAGTCCTTGGGGAAGGGGTAGGAAGGGCTCATCGGGGGGCTCCTGTTCGGTCGAGCCGGGCGGCGATGCCCGCCACGGTGGGATGCTGGTACAGCTCGCGCAAGCCGAGGTCCTGGCCCAGTTCATTCCGGATGCGGACCGCGACCTCGACGAGCTGCAAGGAGTGGCCGCCGCGCTGGAAGAAGTCGTCGTCCGGAGCGACCGAGGCGACCTTCAGCACGTCGGCGAAGATGCGGCCAAGCTGTTGTTCCCGGGTCGAGGAGCGCCGAGGCGAGGTCCGCGCGTCGGGGGTCGCCGTCCGCAAGACGTCCTCGTAGTCCGCGAGCAGCGCCTCGATGAAGGCGGGCTCGAAGAGGCTCTCGTCGAACTCGCCCCACACGGTGAACGCGCCGTCGGAGCGCTCCTCCACCCGAACGGTCAGCTCGAACTTCGCGGAGGGGAGGTCCAGCAGGAGCTCCGTCACCTCACAGTCCTGCAATGACAGGGCGCCCGCCGTGCCCACGGGGTGGTAGGCGAAGTTGACCTGGACGACGGGAGAGCGCGTCGGGTCCCTGGGCGGAGCCAGGTCCGCGACGAGCTGCTCGAAGGGCAGGTCCTTGTGCGCGGAGGCCGCCGCCGTGGCCGATGCCACCCGGGTGAGCAGCGCGCGAAGGTCGACGTCATCACGCAGGTCCACCTGGAGCACCACGGTCTCGACGAAGAACCCGAGCACCCGCTCGACCTCGGGCAGGTCCCGGTTCGCCACGGCCAGCCCCAGCAGCACCCGCTCACGTCCCGCACGGTGCCCGAGCACCCTCCCACAGGCGGCGGCCAGCACCGTGAACACCGTCTGACGCTCGGTGCTCGCGAGGGCACGCACGCTGTCGGAGACCGCGGCGGGCAGCACCCGGTGCATGCGCCGTCCCCGCCCCGACACGGGACGCGGAGGGACGAGGTCCAGGAACAGGGGGACACCCGACAGCTGCTCCCTCCACCAGCGCGACAGCGACTCGCGCCGCTCGGCGGTGAGCTGCTCGCGCTGCCATGCGGCCCAGTCCACGTACTGCACGGGCAGCTCGGGCAGGGCGGGAGGCCGCCCCAGGAGCGCTGCCCGGTATGCGATGGCCAGCTCCTCGGTGAACACCTGGAGCGAGGTGCCGTCCGCCACCAGCAGGTGCACGGCGAAGAGGAGGAAGTGCGTCCGGGGCTCCAGCCGCAGCACGGTGAGCCGCAGCAAGGGACCGCGCTCCAGGTCGAACGGCTGGAGCGCCTCCTCGTGCGCGTGTCGCAGGGCCTCGGCCTCCGTCGTGACCTCCACGAAGCGAACCTGCGCGCGCCCCTCCGGAGCGATGTGCTGCTGCGTCCCCAGCGGGAAGACGGTGCGCAGCGGTTCGTGCCGGGCCACCAGCGCTTCCAGGGCCTCTTGCAGGGCTCGCGAATCCAGGGCCCCCGTGACACGGTGGCAGCGAACGGTGGCGTGGGCCGCGCCGGTGGGGTCCATCCGGTGCAGGAAGCACAGCCGCTGCTGGGCGAACGACATCGGGAACGCGGTCGTCATCCGCGTGGAAGCCTCTTGATGGTGGGCTTCGCGACCGGAGCCTCGGCGAGCGCATGAGCGAGCTGGGCGATGGTCGGCCCGGTGAGAATCGTGGCGAGCCCGACCTCGCGCCCCACCGTCCGGCTCAGCCGCGAGGCCAGCCGCATCGCCTGCAGCGAATGCATGCCGAGCGCGAGCAGGCTCTCATGCACATCCACCCGGCTCACGCCCAGGAGCTCGGTGACCACCGACGCGACACGGACCTCGGCCTCGGTCCTCGGCGCCGTGTAGGGCGCGTCCGGGCGCCGGTCCGTCGTGGGCAGCCGCGAAGGGTCCACCTTCCCGTTTTGAGTCAGCGGCCAGGACGCCAGGACGATGACCTCCGAAGGCACCAGGTGCGCCGGCACCCTGCGCGCCAGGTCCTCGCGCACGGCCTGCCCCGACACCTGGGTCGCCGCCCCGGCCACGACATAGCCCACGAGGCGAGCCTCCCCGCCCCGCGAGTCGACCCGCGCGAGCGCGTCCACCACGCCGGGATGCGCGGCCAGGGCGGCGCGCACCTCGGCCAGCTCCACCCGGACGCCACGGACCTTCACCTGCTCATCACGGCGGCCCAGGAACTCGATGACGCCTCCTGGCAACCACCGGGCCAGGTCCCCGCTGCGATAGAGCCGCGCCCCCGGATGGGTCCCGAAGGGGTCCGGTACGAAGCGCTCGGCGGTGAGGCCCGGCTGGTCGCGGTAGCCTCTCGCGACACCGGCCCCACCGATGCAGAGCTCCCCCACCGCGCCCGGCGGAGCCACCTGCCCGTGCGCGTCGAGCACCACCAGGTGCGCATTGAACAGCGGGCGCCCGATGGGGACGTGGGTGGCCTGGGCGTCGACCCCGTCGTCCAGCCGGTGTCCGCTGGCCATGACGGTGATCTCCGTGGGGCCGTAGCCGTTCGTGACCTTGGTGAAGCCCTCGCGCTGGAGCGCGCGGAACGCCTCCACCGGGAAGACATCTCCACCGACCACCACGCGGTCCAGGGCGGCGAAGGCCTCCGGAGCGTCGGCCGCCAACCGGGGCAGCACCACGGGGGGAATCACCGCATGCGTGATGCGCTGGTCGACGAGACAGCGCGCCAGCCCCGGCACGTCCCACCCCGGCGGCAGGAAGTGGACGGCGGCGCCGTTGAGCAGCGCGCCCCAGACCTCCAGCACGGAGATGTCGAAGGTCACCGACGCCATCGCCAGCATCGTCTTGCCGGGGCCCAGGTCCTCGGCCAGGGCCGTGCGGTGCAGCAGGGACACGACCGAGTGGTGCTCGATTTGAACGCCCTTGGGTCTGCCCGTCGACCCGGACGTGTAGAGCACGTAGGCGAGGTCCGACGGGCTCCCCTCCGGCAGCGGCCCGGATGACACCGGAGGCAGCGCCTCCAGCACGACGGTGGGCAGACCGGTGAGTCGGCCGTCCAACGCCGCCGTGGTGACGAGGGCGCGGGCCCCGGCCTCGCGCATGAGCGGCTCCAGCCACGCCGCGGGAGCACCTGGGTCCAGCGACAGGAAGGCCGCCCCCGCCATGAGGATTCCCAGCTGGGCCACGACCAGGGCTTCCGAGCGCGGAATGCACACCGCCACGAGGGCCTCACGGCCAACGCCCAGGTCGCGCAGGTGGTGCGCCAGGTGCTCCGCCCGACGCGTCAGCTCGGCATAGGTCAGCACCCGGTCGCCGGACCTCACCGCGGGAGCGTCGGGCGCTCGGCGGGTCCAGTGTGCGAACAGGTCATGCACCCGATACGACGGCGCCTCCTGGCGAGCCCCCACGCTGACGAGCGCGCGCCGGTCCGCGTCGCTCAGCATCGACAGCCTGGACACGCGGGTGTCCGGCGCGTCGACGATGGAGCGCAGCAGTTGCTGATACGCGGACAGGATGCCGGCGATGAAGAAGTCCTCGAAGAGGTCGGAGTCGAACTCCCACGAGAGCAGGATGCCGCTCAGGGATGAGCGGGGACTGGAGCGCACGGGGGCCTCCGAACGCGGAACGCGGACCACGTCCCCCGCCAGCCGTTGGATGTGCCCCGGCTCGGCGTAGAGCGGCACCGCGACGACGGACAGCTCGAACTTGGCGGAGCCGTTGCCCAGCCCCTCCACGAAGGAGACGTCGAGCGGCGACGCATCGAGCGTGCCCACCGACGAGTCGTGGAAGTTGAACATCGTCTGTATCAACGGGTTGAAGCCCCCCTGATGCCGCGCGGGCGACTGCGCGAAGATCTGCTCATAGGGCAGCTCCTGGTGGTCATAGACCTCCAGCGTGGTGCGCCGCACCCGCGCCAGGAGCTCCTCGAACGAGGGGTCCCCGTCGAGCCTGCCCCGCAGGACGACGGTGTTGATGAACATGCCCAGCATGCCCTCGGTGTCCTGCCAACGCCGGTTGGCGACCGAGGAGCCCACGAGCAGGTCCTGGGAGCCGGTGTACCGGTGCAGCAGGACGAAGAACGCTGAGAGGAGCGTGGTGAAGAGGGACGCGTTGTTGCGGTCCGCCAGCGCCTGGAGGCGCCGCGCGAGCTCACCGTCCAGTTCCACCCGGGGCGCCACCCCACGAAACCGTCGCCCATGGGGGGCCACCCGGCGGGGGAGCTGGAGCAGGGTCTGTGCGCCCTCCAGCTCCCGGCGCCAGAAGCGGCGCTGTGCCTCGGCGGCCTCGGTCCCCACCCACTCGCGCTGCCAGCGCGCGTAATCGGAGTACTGCACCGCCAGCGCGGGGCGCCGCACCTGGCCGTGGCGGACGTGTTCGGCGTAGCCGTTGAGCAGCTCGCGCACGAAGACGTTGAAGGACCAGCCGTCGTGCACGATGTGGTGCTCGACGTGCACGAACAGGTGCTCCCCCGCGCTCAGTCGCAGCAGCCGCCAGCGGAAGGGCCGGCCCTCGGCGAGCGCGAACGGGGCCTGCACCGCGTCCCGGACCGCCTCCGCCACGCGGGAGTCCAGCTGCGCTTCGTCCACGCCGCTGAAGTCCTGGACGCAGAGCTCCACCTCCCACGGGGCCTCCAGCTCACACCGCAGCTCGCCATCCACCTCGGGGAAGCGCGAGCGCATCACGTCGTGGCGACGCACGATGTCGGTGAGGCTCGCTTGCAGCGCGGCGAGATCCAGCGTGCCCTCGAGACGGAACACCGCCTGCGTGTGATAGGCCCGCGCGTCCGGATTGAGCTTGTGCATCAGCCACACCCGCTCCTGGCCGAACGACGGCGTGAGCGTCATCCCCACAGCGCCACGTCGAGGGCCCAGGTCCACCCCGCCCTGGGCTTCCTGCAAGCGCGCCGCGAGGCGGGCCACCGTGGGCGTCTGGAGCACCTCGCTCAGCTCCAGCTGCGCGCCCAGCACGCGTCGCACCCGGGCCACGAGCTGGGTGGCGAACAGCGAGTGCCCTCCCAGCTCGAACAGGTTGTCATCGCGCCCCACCCGCTCCATCCCGAGCAGCGCCGCCGCGATGGCCGCCAGCGCCACCTCACCGGGCGACCGCGGGGCCTGGTAGTCCGTCCGCTCCGCGCGAGGAGGGCGAGGCAGCCGCGCCCGGTCCACCTTGCCGCTGGTGTTCAGGGGCCAGGCCTCCACCACGACCACCACGTCCGGCACCAGGTAGCCGGGCAGCCGGCGTCGAAGCTCCGCGCGCACCGCGTCGCCGGTCAGCGCCGCTCCGGTGTCGGGCATCACGTAACCCAGCAGGCGCTCCCGCGTGTCGTCGATGAGGGCGACCGCGTCGCGCACGTCCGGCAGCGCGGCCAGCGCCGCCTCCACCTGGCCCAGCTCGATGCGCGCGCCGCGAATCTTCACCTGGTCGTCGCGCCGGCCCAGGAACTCCAGCGTGCCGTCCGGCAACCACCGGCCCCAATCGCCGCTGCGGTACAGCCGCCCTCCCGGCACCGGACCGAACGCATCCGGGATGAAGCGCTCGGCGGTCAGGTCGGGCCGCCCCAGATACCCACGCCCCACCCCTTCCCCGCCGATGCACAGCTCACCCGCCACCCCGTCGGGTACGAGGCGCAGGTGCTCATCGAGGATGACCACGTGGTCGTTGGACAGGGGGCGGCCGATGGGCACGCGCTCCCCCTCCACGTCGTGCACCGCCTGGAGCGTGCTGGCCACCGTGACCTCCGTCGGGCCATAGCCGTTGACGAAGCGGTGGTGCGCGCTCCACTGACGGGCCGTCTCCGGCAGGCACACGTCCCCGGTGCTCATCACCACCTGGAGGTCGGGGAAGCCGCCCGGCTGCAGCGTGCGGAGGACCGTGGCGGGCAGCACCGCGTGGGTGATGCGCCGGTCCACCATCACCTGGGCCAGCGACGCTCCGGAGAGCGGCGACGCCTCCAGCGTCTCCAGCCGGCCTCCGTTGGGCAGCGCCATCAGCACATCGAACAGCGAGGCATCGAACGAGGGGTGGAAGAACTGCAGCACCCGCGTGTCCGGCCCCAGCGCGCCCAGGAAGTCCCGCTGCGCATGCAGGAGGTTGGCGACGCCGCGATGCTCGGTCATCACCAGCTTGGGCTCGCCCGTCGAACCCGACGTGCAGATGATGTACGCGAGGTCCTCCGGGACGAGCATCGTGTCCTCCACGCGCCCCTCGCCCGCGTCGGCCCCTGGCTCCAGGAAGGGCACGCCCGGCACCTGGCATTCGGGCGCGCCCACCACGAGCGCCGCGCCGACCCTGCGGACGATGTCCTCGCGCCACGCCTGGGGATGTGACGGCGCCAGGGGCAGGTAGGCCGCGCCCACGCGCCAGACGGCGAGGGCGAGCTCGACGAAGGCCGCGCCCCGCTCCAGCACCACCGCGACCACGTCTCCGCGCCCGAGCCCCCGGGCCCGCAGGCGGGCGGCCAGGGCACGCGTCCGGGCCTCCAGCATCGCGTAGGTGATTTCAGCAGCACCGGCCGAGAGCGCGACGCGGTCGGCATGCCGCCGGCACTGCTCGGCGATGACGTCCACCACCGAGCGCCACGGTCCATGGTCGACCCGTCCCCCCTGCACGCGGGCCGCCTGCGCCGCGACATCCAGCGCACGGCGCACCTCTTCCGGGGTGTGTCCCTCGAGCGCCCAGGGGCTCTTCAGACGGAGGCTGGAGAGCAGGCGTTCGTACTCGGTTCCTGTCACCAGGGCGGACGGGGGCGTGGCGGGCAAGGGAACTCCTGGAGGCAATGACATACATCGAGGCCGCCGCGTGGAGCGGCCTTCCGATGCGGCTCGAGGCTCCGGGCCTTTAACACGCGAAAAACCACGGTGACACCCTTGTCTGGTAGAAGGCGCGAGGAACGCATCCGCGCAGGATGTAGGAGTGCACCGTGGCCTCGAACAACATCGCGCCTCCAAGTGGACCTGGGCTGTCGCTCTTCGCCGTGGGCGATGTCTTCGTGGACCGCGACGAGCCGGCGACCGCCTTCGCCTCCGCCCGCGACGTCCTGCGGGCCGGTGATGTCGTCTTCGGCAACTGCGAGGGCGTCTTCAGCGACGACATCCAGCGGGCCCCCAGCGCCGGCTCGGCCGTCACCGCGCCCGCGGCGAACGCCGCCCCCCTGGCCCAGGCGGGCTTCGACATCCTCTCATTGGCCAACAATCACAGTCTGGACGGGGGACATGCCGCGCTCCTGTCCATGCGCGGGACGCTGGCCGACCTGGGCATCGCCACGGTGGGCGCGGGCGCCCATCTCGCGGAGGCCACCGCGCCCGTGTATCTGGAGCGCAATGGCAGACGGCTGGCCTTCCTGGCCTTCAGCTCCGTGTTTCCCTATGGCTATGAGGCGCGACCCGGTGTCCCGGGGCTCGCGCCTTTGCGCGCGCACACCCGCTACACGCCCGTGGACCTGAACGTGTGGAATCCAGGCATGGCGCCCGTGGTGAGCACCGAGCCGCTGGTCGAGGACCAGCGGGCGTTCCTCCACAGCCTCGCCGAGGCCCGCGCGAAGTCGGACATCGTCGTCGCCAGCTTCCACTGGGGTGACTCCACCGTGCCGTATTCGCTGACGGACCACGAGCGTCGCACGGCCAGGCTCGCCATCGACCACGGGGCGGACGTCGTCCTGGGCCACCATCACCACATGCTCCGCGGGGTCGAGTTCCACGCCGGCAAGCCCATCTTCTACGGGCTGGGACACTATGTGTTCGACCTGCCGAACCTCACCGAGCGGCTCGCGAAGGATGGCTACCTGGGCGTGGGACGGCCGGAGGAGATGGCGGCCTGGGCCCGCAAGTTCGGCGAGTACATGATTCGCCCGAGGGAGGGCTACCCGCTGCTGCCGTTCCACCCGGACTCGAGGATGACCGGCGCGGCGGTGGTCCACATCACGCCGTCCGGGCGCATCCGCGCGGGCTTCCTCCCCGCCATCATCAATCCCGCCAACGAGCCCATCCACGTGGCCGCGGACAGCGACGAAGGCAGGCGGGTGGTGGCCTATCTCGAACGCTGCTGCGCGGCCGAACAGCTCCCGACGCGGCTCATCGCTCCTCGGCCCGACTCCGGACTGCCCAGCGCGTGCATCGAGTTCGTGTCGACGGCGACCGACTGAGCGGGACCAGGGCGGGGCCTGCGCCGAGGCGGCGGCTCGAACGCATCCAGCTCGAGGCCCACCCTGGACGGGTCCTCAGGGTCCACGACGACCAGCCCCCCAGGACGCGGGCTGCACGCGGGAAGCCCCGCGGCCTCAGGTGTCGGGCAGGTCGTGCCCCTCCTGCTGACGGAGCCACTGGGAGATGGCCTTCTCTGACTCGAGATGGCGGTCGAGGAACACGAAGTGCCCGCTGTCCAGCTCCACATAGGTGGCTCGCGGCCCCAGGCGCTCGACATAGGCACGCATGGCGGGGGTGCCCATCATGGAGTCATGGCGCCCCTGTATCACCAGCGTGGGCACCTCCGGCACGGGGGCCGAGGACCGCGCGCCGGACACGAGCACCAGGCCCCGCAGGTCCAACCCCGGGTGTGAGACGCGATTGACGAGCAGGCTCGCCCCCACGCCGCCGTTGGAGAGCCCTCCCAGGTAGAAGCGACGAACCCCTCGGGCCGAGAGCCATTCGAGGGTCGCCTTCAAGGTGCTCGCCCCCTGGGGCGACCACCAGTCTCCGGCGGGGCCCACCGAAGGGCACACCGTCAACGCGGAGATGGTCCAGGACGCCCGCGCCATCTCCCAGCAGTACACGGCGAAGTTGCCCGCATGGCCATGCAGGAAGACCACGGCCGTGTCCGGCGTCGCCCCTCGAGCCGGCGGGATGACCAGCGCATCGAAGGACTCCGGCGACTGAAGCCCCAGGTATGTGGCAATCGCGGGCGTGGCCACCGAGCCCTCCGCCAGCTCCATCCGGTCGAACGCCGCCTCCAGCGCGGGGATGAACCCGCTCGCCTCCGAGCGCGGCAGCTTCCCCAGCCGCACCAGCGCGTGCGCCGCGAACAGCGTCCCGTCCCGCTCGTCGACGAGGCGATTCACCCACCGGTGGCCTCCCTCCGGAAGCCGCACGGTCTCCAGGAGCGTGCCGTCCGCCAAGAGCAGCCGTGAGCAGGCGACGAGCGCGATGAGCCCGAGCCCCGCTCGCCACAGGCCCCGGGCACGCAGCATCAGGCCGACGGCCACCAGCACGAGCCCTCCGGAGTAGCTCCACCCCGAAGGCGAGGCGCCGATGCGGGCCGCCGCCGCCAGCAGCAGCCCGGCGACCGGCGTCAGGAGGACTCCCAGCAAGACTCCGGGCCACGTGCGGGGCCGAGTGCCCTCCTTCACGGGAGCACGACGAACGCCTGCGGGAACCGCCATGGGAGCGGAGATGGAATGAGCCATGCCGAGCACCATGGCGGACCTGGAGCGGCCCGCTGAGCCCACGGGGCCGAGCGGTCCGGAGGCCTAGGGGAGTGGCTCCAACGAGTGCCTGGGCGGCAAGGCTCGCCGTCGAACGACCCGATTCCCCCAGGGCCGTTCGTGCTCACGGTTTCTTGGGTGTCGTGGTCGGAGCGGGGTCCACCACCGCGCTCCAGTCGATATCCGCGTTGATGTCCGCCAGACGGCCGGTGTTCTGCCGGCGCAGGTCCTGCTTCTCGAGGTCGCCGGGGTGCACGACACCGTAGGGCAGCTTGATGGCCTGCGCCGCGTCGCGCGCCTTGACCGCCTTGTCGCGGCCGACGCGCAGCTCCCCTCTCCTGCGCTGCACCTCGCGCGCCGCGGCGGCCTTGGCCAGATAACGCTCCCGCTGCATCTCCAGCTCCTCGCGTTCCGGCCCCGCCCCCAGCTTCGAGAGCTGCCGCTGGAGGTTGGCCGCCTCGGTCTCCAGCTCGCGGACGAGCGTCGGGTCATTCACCCGAGGGTCGCTCTCCACCGCCTCAATCTCCACGTCGACCGCGCGCAGCTTCCGGGTCGCGGCCGCCACCTCGGCCTCTTTGCCCTCCTTGGCTGCCTGGTGCTTCGGGTCCAGCTTCGCGTTGTAGGCGCGGAGGTTCGCGTCGAGCACCCTCGCGTTGGTGCTCAGGGTGCGCAGCCGCTGGAAGAGGCGGACCAGCGCCTCCAGGTCGTCGCCCCGGTTGACGCCGCGGAGCACGGCGAGCTGTCCCGGGTCCAGGTGCGTCCCCAGCGAGCCCAGGAAGGACTCGTTCCTGGCCTGGAGCCACGTCACGAGCTTCTTGCGGTTCACCGGGCCCTTGAGCTTCTTGCCCTGGATGAAGTCCGCGTTCTCCTTCGCCAGCTTCGTCGCGGCCGCGCCCGTGCGGCCCGGCAGCATCTGCGCCGCGGTGAGCGCGGGCCCCGTGTCGGGAGTCACCCGTGCGATGTGCGTGACGGGCGTGACGTAGGGGTCCAGGTTGTTGCCGGGATTGGGCACGAAGCGGTCGCCCAGCCTCGCCTTGTGTTGCACGCCGCCTCTGGCCGGGGTCGGCTGGCTCCAGACGATGGCCACGTGATAGCGGGCTCCAGGTGGCGTCTGGATGAGATCCTTCTTCTCCCAGTGGGAGAAGATGACGCTGTGCCCGCCCCCTTCCGAGGCGTTGGCGTTGTAGAGGTACAGCCAGTCTCCCGTCTGGATGTCGTTGAGCTTCGCCAGGGGGAGATGCCGCTGCCGGTAGTATTTCGACCCCTTGCCGGGGTTCTCCGCCGCCGCCTTCTCCGCCGCCTCCGCCTGCTTCGTGCCCTCGTGCAGCGGCCCCAAGCCCTCGTCGGTCGGCTTCACGGTGCTCGGCGCCGGCCCCGGGTGTCCTGCGCCGCAGGACGGGGGCATCTCGGCGCCCTCGGCCTCATCGAGGGGAAGCTTGTCTTTCGACACCCGGTCCTGCTTCGTGACGTCAATCGACCTCCCCGTGTTGAGCGTCGCGGCGCCCAGCGGGTCGAAGGACCCCATCACCCCTCCGGCGAAACCGGACCCGGGCGGGGTGGCGCCAGCGTAGTGGTGGACGATCTGCACCCAGTGGAAGCAGAACTGCGCATGCACCCGCTGCTCGAACGAGCCGGGCTGGTAGATGCCCTTCGCGAGGATGTGGGCCGACAGGAGCAGGCGCTGCTGAGCCGTGGTCGCCCCCCGGTCGGAGCCGTTGAACAGGCGCTCGGGGATGCGCTTGGAGACGATGAAGTCCCGCAGCTTCTGGCGCTGGGTGCTCGTGAAGAGCACCTGTAGCCGCGCGGTGGTCAGCGGAGCCGCCGGCACGCCGAAGACGTTCAGCACGTCCGCGAACTCCGTGTTGAAGAGGGAGGTGAACGCGTCCGCCATCGTCGTCCTGGGCAACGCCGGACCGACGATGGCCTCCAGGCGGGCGAGCTCGGCGCGCAGATGTTGAATCGTCGCGTTGTCGGCCCCGGGGGGCTGCCGCGCCAGCCAGCGGTGAATCCTGGCGATCTCCAGCCGGGCGGCCTGCGGGTTCGTGGCACTGACGCTGTTCTTCAGTGACTGCGGCTCGTCCGTGTCGGCCCCCAGCAGGGGCGTGTCCAAGGGCTGCCGGCGGAGCGTGCTCGTACCGCCCTGGAGGGTGTGCGTCAGCTCGTGCGCCAGCAGCCGATCTCCCGCGGCCGTCCCCGGCCCGTAGCGCCCGGGAGCGAAGACCACGTCGCGACCGACGGAGTAGGCGTGCGCGCCCACCGCCAGGGCGCTCTGCGCGGCCCGCGAGTCGTCATGCACACGCACGGAAGAGAAGTCGGCGCCACCGAAGCGCGCCTCCATCGCGTCGCGCGCGGCCGGCTCCAGCGGGCGCCCGGGTCGGGCGAGCACCTCATGGACGACCGGCGGCGCGAGCGCACGCGATGCCCCCACGTCCCCATTCCCCCGGTGCAGCCCCGAGCCGACGGGCGCCGGTTGCGGCGTCCCCATGACCTGATCGGCCACGGTGTCCGCCTGGCGCTCGAACGGGTCCCCCGGTGAGCCGAGGGTCAGCTCGCGTTGAATCCGTGGCGGCGTGATGGAGATGCGGGCGAAGTCGAACTGGGAACCGGGAGCGACTGGCGCCGTCAATCCGCCACCTGATTCCGATGCGGCGCGCGCGACGGCCGGGCGCTGCGATTCACGCTTCGGGGCAGGAGCATGCGCCGACGACGGACGCGGCTTCTGGTCGAACGCGAACATGGAGCACTCCTCCCCCTGGACGACAACGATGGAGCCGCACGGCGTCTGGCGCCCAGTATAGGAGAGAAGGGGGCTCGGGCGTCACCCGGCGCGGGCGAAGTCCCGCTCAACGCTCGCCCCAGTTGCCCAGGAAGTCGCCCATGGTGAGTCGCACGCCTTCGTTGCGCAGGATGCCGTAGGCCGTGGTCAGGTGATAGAAGAAGT
This sequence comes from Myxococcus sp. XM-1-1-1, assembly GCF_020037095.1. Classification (NCBI taxonomy): domain Bacteria; kingdom Pseudomonadati; phylum Myxococcota; class Myxococcia; order Myxococcales; family Myxococcaceae; genus Myxococcus; species Myxococcus sp. XM-1-1-1. Next base: position 206,534 of record NZ_JAIQDH010000019.1, on the reverse strand, counting down.
GGGGAATCGCGAAGGCCATCAGGAACTGCCTCCCACTGGCGCGCACCGAGCCACGGCGGTGCGCGATGACGACCTCTCGCTCGAGGCCCGCTTCGAGGTCGCTTGCAGACAGCTCGCGCAGATGCGCAATCGTCGCATCGAGCCGGTGATGGAGCTCCGCGAAGCTCCTCGCCTCGTTCGCGGCAGGGACCCGTGACTCTCCCAGCAGCCGCGCCATCGCCAACACGGCGCCCTCCGCGGCCCAGTGGACCTGAGCGGCGAGGGTGTACTGGTGCAGGTCCGCTGGCGAATCACCCGCACCTGCTCCGGAGAGTCGCGCGTCCAGCAACACCTGGTCACCACAACCCCTGGCGGCGGCATGCTCCTCCGCCTTCATCAACTGCGTTTTGAGATTGGCGAGCCCGCGGACGAACACGCCAGTGGACAACTCGTTGGCATTCAAAGACATGCCCCATTCTTTCACATGTCGATGACCCCCGAGTGCTTGTCATTTGATGAACAGAGGACTTTGGCCATCCCCATGTTGCGCGCCGCGCAGGAGGCCGCCAGGAAGGGGCCGTTCATTCCATGGGAGGACAGTCCCTTCGGGCGCCGTCCCACTCTGGGGGGAGACACTCGATGCGAAGCCGTCCTGGTATTCTCGGGGCTTTGGGGTTGGGCGTGACGCTGGCGTTGTCGCTGGGAGCGTGTGGCACGGAGTCGCTGGAGGAGAAGGTCCGTCCTCCAGAGGATGCGGTGTCGCGAGCCGCGTTGACGTGGGACCCGGATGGTGGACGCGGTGGAGACCTCGCTGCGGCCCGTCTGTGGTGACGGGGTGCAGGGTGGCGCGGAGTTCTGTGACGACGGCAATCAGCCCTCGGGGGACGGCTGCAACAGCGTCTGCCAGGTGGAGCCGGGCGCGGTCGTCGTCACGAGCCACGGGGAGATAGACTCCCCTCCGTGAGCGATTCCCAATCCGGGTGCCTCGAGCGCGCTGGCGGCCTTCGAGCGTCATCGGGCGAGCACCTCCTCCCGGGGTCCGAGCTGACGGGGAGCTTGCCCACGAAGGACCCGATGTGTTCCCGGTGCCGGGCGCCCTGCCCCCGCTGTCATGGGTGGAGGTCCAGGAGGCCGAACCCCAGGACATCCTCCTGTGTGCGAGCTCCCCGAGGCCGTGAAGCCTTCACAGCCAGGGAATGGAGACAATACACTCTCCATCCCATGTCGACTCCTGGTGCAATCGCTGTGTACACGTCGGGGTCGGGCCTCCCCGAGCACGTCTCGGAGCGCCCCTGGCGTGGGGTCTATCACCACTGGGATGGCTACCCGACCGGCCTCGGGCAACACCTGCCGCCCTCCGCGCGACGGGAGCCGGAGCGTGTCCGGAGCTTCCTCGAGGCGCTCGCCGAGGTGCTGCTCGAGGACCCGCGGCGGTTCAACTCGTTCTGGCTCTCCGCGCAAGACCCACTGCGTCGTTCCGTCGCGAGGCAGCGTGAGAGCTTCGCGCGAATCCTGAGGGCGTACTGGGCTCACGACTTCGGCTCGGAGGAGAAATGATCCCAGGAATGACCGGGATTCAGATTGGCATCTTCGCCAGCGTCTTCGGCGTCGGCCTGGGGGTCGCGAGCATCATCGGCTACATCCGCTGGAAGCACTGGAAGCAGCAACTCCAGGTCTGGGAGGGCTTCGCGAAGACTCGCGGCTGGTCCTTCATGGCGAGGTCCGGGTTCATGTACTCGGCGGGGACGATGGAGATGAAGGGCCGCCATGCCGGGCGGTCCATCACGGTGGAGACCGAGCACCGGGGATATGGCAGACATTTCCATATCGTCACCATCGTCCGGCACGGGTTGGGCAACGGCTTTCCGCGCGAGGTGGTCATCCGACCCGAGACGCTGGGGGATACGGTCCTCCGGCTGTTCGGCAACAAGGACGAGGATGTTGGAGATGCCAGCCTTGATAATGCATTGGACCTGAGGAACGTCACGCCCAAGGCCCGCACCTTCCTCCTCCGTACGGAGATGAAGCAGCCCTTGCTGAACCTGGCCCGCGCCTTCGAGCACTTCTCCATCGAGGACGGCGTCCTGACAGTGGCGGTCATCGCCGTCCCGCGCACCACCATCGAACTGTATGAACTGCTGAAGCCCGTGCGTGAGCTGGCCGACGCCGTTCGGGACACGCTCGGCGATACCGGCTGACGGTCGTCGCGTCGTCGAGCGCGCTCCACGCCGGATGGAATGTCAGGGTCACGGGTCAAGATGCTCCCGGTTCGACAACACAAGGAGCCCGCAACCATGAAGACCGCCATCGCAGCCCTCACCCTGCTCGTGTCCACTTCCGCCGCGGCGTCCCTGACCCTCCGCTACGAGAACAAGGACTCCAAGGCGTACGCCGCCGAGGCCGTGTGCAGCGGGAGCAAGCAGGACCCGGTGAAGTTCTCCGCCAGCACCACGTCCTCGGTCTCCATCCAGGGTTCGTCGCCCTGCAAGGTGACGCTGCAGGGCACCACCATCACCTTCGACGGTGACGCGAACATCATCATCAAGGACGGGAAGATCTCCCGGAAGTAGCCCGGAGCGACCGCGTTCCCGTCCAGGACCTGAACGGACGGGAGCGCGCTGTCCGGCATGGCGTCCATCGAAGGGCCCGTGCTGACTCCAACAAGGTGGGTTCTCGGAGCCTCTCGTGGACTTCGAGCGACCTGACGTCCGAGCAGGCCCCTTCCAGGCCGAACCGTCGTCGGACGCCTGCTCGCGCCGCCCAGCACCGTGGCACCGGCAGGCGGGGAGCCGCGCGGGATGAAAGGCACGCAACGTCCCGTTGCAACGCCCAATCCATGACGCAACCCCCACCCGACGCCTTCTCCCCCGCCGCCTCGGGAATCAGGGGCCTGCTCGCCTTCTGCTGGCAGGCCGTGCGCGGCTCCACCGAGGACCTGGCCACCGGGCCCGTGGACCGCGCCTTCCTGCTGCTGTCCGTCCCCATGGTGCTGGAGATGGTGATGGAGTCCATCTTCGCCCTCGTGGACGTGCTCTTCGTGTCCCGCCTGGGCGCGGACGCCATCGCCACCGTGGGCCTCACCGAGGCCGTGCTCACGCTGTTCCGGACCGTGCCCCTGGGGCTGGCCGTCGCCGCGACCGCGCTCGTCTCCCGCCGCATCGGCCAGAAGGACCCGGAGCGCGCCGCGCGCACCGCCGTTCAGGCCCTGGGGTTGGGACTGGCCCTGTCCGTGCCGCTGGCGCTGGCCGGCTGCCTCTTCGCGCGCCCCATCCTCACCGCGATGGGCGCATCCCCCGGCGTGGTGACGCACGGCCTGGGGTACGCGCGGCTGATGCTGGGCGGCTTCCCCATCATCATGCTGCTGTTCCTCATCAGCGCCATCCTGCGCGGCGCGGGGGACGCGGCCACCTCCATGCGCGCGCTGTGGCTGGCCAACTCCGTGAACATCGTGCTCGCGCCCCTGTTCATCTTCGGCCTGGGCCCCGTGCCCGCGATGGGCGTCACCGGCGCCGCAGTGGCCACCACCGTGGGCCGCGGCACCGGCGTGCTGTACCAGCTGTACCGCCTGCTCCAGGGCAGCGGCCGGCTGGAGCTGCGCCGCCGTCACCTGCGCGTGGAGCCCTCCACGCTGCGCTCGCTGCTCAAGCTGTCCGGCGGCGCCATCCTCCAGTCGCTCTTGGGCATGTCCAGCTGGCTCGTGCTGATGCGCATCGTCGCCACCTTCGGCAGCACGGCGCTCGCGGGCTACACGCTGGCCATGCGCATCCTGCTCTTCGCCCAGCAGCCGTCCTGGGGCCTGTCCCACGCCGCGGGCACGCTCGTGGGTCAGAGCCTGGGGGCGGGCGACACCGAGCGGGCCGAGCGCGCCGCGTGGCGCGCCAGCTTCTACACGCTCGGCTTCCTGGGCGTGGTGGCCGTGGGCTTCCTGGTCTTCGCCGAGCCCCTCATCCACCGCTTCACCTCCGAGCCGGAGGTGGCCCTGCACGCCGTGCGCTGCCTGCGCATCGTCAGCTGCAGCCTCGCCCTCTACGCCTTCGTCACCGTGCTGCCCCACGCCTTCAACGGCGCGGGGGACACCACCACGCCCACCGTGGTGAACGCCCTCTTCTCCTGGGGCCTCCAGCTGCCCCTGGCGTATGTCCTCTGCCATCCGTTGGGCTGGGGCCCCACGGGCGCGTTCGTCGCCATCGCCATCACCTACGGCGCGCTGGGTCTGACGAGCGCCGCCCTCTTCCGCAGGGGCGGGTGGAAGCTTCGACACGTCTGATACACGCCGCTGGCATCCGACATTCGGCACGCCCCGGAGACAGAGTTGAAAGCACCCACCCAGGTGCCGACTTTCCCGGAACTCTCGCAGCGTGTGAGTCCCCGGAGTATCCGGGACACCGGAGGCGCCCGACACCCCGGAGCGCTCCCGGACCCACCGCGGCGAGTCCCAGGGTGCGGCGGTTGGTGGGAGCGTCAGACATGGCGGGCAACGAGCGGCTGGGAGTGGCGATTGTCGGTTTGGGCGGAGCGGTGGCCACCACGGCGGTGGCGGGCATGGAGCTGCTGCGCCGGGGGCGCGTGGACACGCGAGGGCTGCCGCTGGCGGACGTGAAGGGACTGGGGCTCGTGGAGTACGACGCGCTCACGTTCGGCGGCTGGGATTTGTTCGACGAGGACCTGGCGAAGGCGGCGCGCAACCACGCGGTGCTGACGGAGGCCCAGCTGGCGGCCGTGACGCCCACGCTGGAGCGCATGCGCCCCTGGGCCGCGGCCTCCAACCCGAGGTTCTGCAAGAACATCGTCGACACGACGGCGAAGAAGGCCCGCTCCCTGCGTGAGCAGGTGCAGGCCATCCGCGACGACCTCGCCCGCTTCAAGAAGGACGAGAAGCTGGACCGCGTGGTGGTGGTGAACCTGGCCTCCACGGAGAAGAGCGTGGACCTCACCCGGCCCCAGTTCGCCACGCCGGAGTCCTTCGAGAAGGCCCTGGACGCGAACGACGCGGACATCGGCCCCGCGATGCTCTACGCGTACGCGGCCATCGTGGACGGCGTGCCGTTCGCCAACTTCACGCCCAGCGTCGCCGCGGACGTGCCCGCGCTGCTCGAGCTGGCGAAGCGCACCGGCGCGCCCATCGCCGGCAAGGACGGCAAGACGGGGCAGACGCTGCTCAAGACGGTGCTCGCGCCCGCGCTGAGAGATCGCGCGCTGCACGTGGACGGCTGGTACTCCACCAACATCCTGGGCAACCGCGACGGCGAGGCCCTCGACGACCCGGCGTCGCGGCAGAACAAGCTCGACACCAAGGGCGCGGCCCTGGACAGCATCCTCGGCTACAAGGTCCAGGACCACATCGTCCAGATCCAGTACTACCGCCCGCGCGGGGACAACAAGGAGGCCTGGGACAACATCGACGTCACCGGCTTCCTCGGGCAGCCCATGCAGCTCAAGCTCAACTTCCTCTGCAAGGACTCCATCCTCGCCGCGCCGCTCGTGGTGGAGCTGGCGCGCACGTTGGACCTGGCCAAGCGCCGGGGCGAGGGCGGCGTCATCGACGCGCTGGGGTGCTTCTTCAAGGCCCCCATGTCGCCGGACGGCCAGCCGGTGGAGCACGCCATGGCCGAGCAGCAGCGCCGCTTGATGGCGTGGCTGTCCAAGGGCCGCGTGCAGCGCACGGAGTCCGCCCCCGAGCGCATCAGGGGCTGACACCACCATGAACACACCCGCGCGTGACTCGGCGGCGGCCCCGGGCCGCCTGGCGAAGCTGCGTCCGCTCCTGTCGGAGCTGATGGACCTCAAGCGCACCCGCACTCCGGACCATCCGGAGGGCCTGGCGGCCCATGGCTTCCGTCGCGCGTGGGCGGCCCTGGCGGCGGGCATGGACCCCGGCACCGTGGCGCTCCAGGAGACGGCGCGCGCGGTGGCGGCGGTGCGGCTGTGCGGCCTGGACGCGGACCTCCTCCAGCGGGCGGGGCTGTCCCCGCTGGACACGACGCGGGTGCTGCGCCGGGGCCTGGACGCGGTGGCGGGGCCGCTGGACCCAGGCCTGCGCGAGCAGCTGTCGCTGGCGCTGATGCCCTCCTCCGACGCCACCCCCGGCACGCCGCCGGCGTTCGTGGAGCGGCTGGTGCACCAACCCCGCGCCGGGGCCACGTTCCCCGGCCGGGCACGCCTCGTCGTGCCACCACAGGAGAGCCACGCCGACCACTGCTACGCGGTGGCGGTGGGGGCGGTGCTCGTATCCCCCCACTTCGGCGCGGCCCCGGCCCTGCCCTTCCTGGCGGGCCTGTCGCATCACCTCTTCAACGCGGCGCTGCCGGACGCGGGCTACAGCGGCGAGACGCTGCTGGGGGACCTGCTCGAGCCCCTGATGAAGCGCCTCGCCGAGGCGGTCCTGACACAGCTCCCGCCCCGGCTCCGCGAGGCCGTGCGCCAGGCGCTGACGCTCACCGGGAACGTGGATTCGGCGGAGGCGCGCGCCTTCAACGCCGCGGACACGCTGGACCGGGTGCTGGAGCTGGAGGCCCACGCCCGCGCGGCGGCCTTCACGCTGCGCCAGGCGCTGGAGGACCTGGAGCTGCTCCACCCCGGCCCGCTGCAGGCCTTCGGCAACGACGTGCTTCGCGAAGCGGAGGTGTGGCCATGAGGCAGCCGTGGGACACCGCCGCGCCGCCGCCGCATCCGCGCCATCCCCTCACGGGCCTGCCGTTGACGCGCGTGTCGCCCGAGCTCTGGTCGGATGGCGCCACGTGCTGGCCCGTCGTGGACGGCATCCCCTTCCTGCGCACCGGCCGGGAGGCCCTGCGCGAGGCCGTGGTGAGCGCGCTGGAGCGAGGCGACCGCCATCACGCGCGCGCCCTGCTGCTGCGGGACCAGGATGACCATGCGCGCCTGCCGCCCCCGCCCCTGTCCTCCACCGCCGCCGTCGTGGCGGGCGTCGAGTCGGGGACGATGGGGCTTCGCGAGGCCATGGAGCACCTGGGCTTCGGGCCGGTGGCGCCCTACTTCGCGCACCGGCAATCCGCGCCCACCTTCCTGAGCGCGCTGGGCCTGATGGCGCAGCACTGGGACGCGCCGCCGTGCGTGGTGGAGCTGGCGTGTGGCATCGGCCAGGTGCTGCGCGAGGTGTCCCTGCGGGGCACCCCCGTGGTGGGCGTGGACGTGGTGTTCGCCAAGCTGTGGCTCGCGCGTCACTTCATCGTGCCCCAGGCCGTGCTCCTCTGCGCGGACGCGGCCGCGGACCTGCCCATCGCGCCGCTCGAGGGCGCCACCGTGCTGTGTCACGACGCGCTCTACTTCCTGTCGGACAAGGCCCGCGCGCTGGCGGAGCTGCGCCGCGTTGCGGGGCCCTCCGGCCGCGTGCTCGTGGGCCATGCCCACAACCGGCACGTCGACCAGCGGGGCGTGGGGGGCACGCCGCTGGACCCCGCCGGATACGCGGCGCTGATGCCCGGGGCCGCCTGCTATGACGACGCTGGATTCGTCACCCGCTTCCTTGACGGGGGCGCCGTGGCCGATACCCCGCTGCCCCAACTGGAGCGCGCGGAGGCCTTGAGCTTCGCGTGGCCCCCGACGCCGGGACGCAGGTCCATCGACTTCGGCGTGGCCGTGCCGGGCGCGAGGCTGAGCCCCAATCCGCTGCTGGAGGCGCACGACGGCCGGGTGCGCCCCGCGTGGCCCACGCCTGGCCTGGCCGCCGAGTACGCGAGCGCCCACTACCTGTGCTCGGACGCGCCCGGGGACGCGGCCCTGCTGCGGCGGGCCGCCACCGACGCGACGCCCGAGCAGCGGGCCGCGCTCGTCAGGCGGCGGTGGCTCTTGAACCTTCCAGAGAGGTGGTGACATGTCCGGGGCGAAGCCAGGAGGCCGCACGCTGGGCTGGGCGGTGGTGGGGTGCGGTCTGGTGGCGCGGGAGTACGTCATCCCGGCGCTCCAGGGCGCGCGCAACGCGCGGCTGGTGGCGCTGTGCGACTCGGACGCGGAGGCGCTGATGCGCATCCCGGCGGACGACGTCGTCCGTCACACCGCGCTGGAGGCGGCGCTGGCGGACCGGAGCGTGGAGGCCGTCTACATCGCCACGCCCAACCACCTGCACGCGGCGATGACGGAGGCGTGCGCGGCGGCGGGCAAGCACGTGCTGTGCGAGAAGCCCATGGCCATCACCGCGCAGGACGGGCTGCGCATGCTGTCCGCGTGTCGGCGCGCGGGCGTGCACTACGCCACCGCGTTCGACCAGCGCCACCACGCCGCGCACCGCAAGCTGCGCACGCTGGTGAAGGAGGGCGTGCTGGGCACCCTCACCCAGGCGCGCATCCACTACGCCTGCTGGCTGCCCGCGGACTGGGCGCCCGACAACTGGCGCATCGACCCGGAGCGGGCCGGCGGCGGAGCGATGATCGACCTGGCGCCCCACGGGCTGGACCTGCTGGAGGTGGTGCTGGGGGATGAATGGCAGTCGCTCGTCGCGATGACGCAGCGGCGCGTGCATGACTACGCGGTGGACGACGGCGCGGTGCTGATGGGCCAGTTCCGCGGCGGCGCGCTGGGCGTCCTCCAGGTGGCCTACAACTGCCCGGACGCGTACCCCCGGCGCACGCTGGAGCTCATCGGCACCCGCGCGCGCGCGCTGGCGTACAAGACGATGGGGCAGACGCCCGGCGGGACGCTGTCGCTCACCGACGCGACGACGGGCGAGCAGACGTGGCTCCCCCTGTCCCCGGACGAGGACCAGAGCCCCTTCCGCAACCAGGTGGAGGCCTTCTCCGACTGCGTGCTGGACGGCCGCCCTCAGCCCTTCGCCCCGGAGCGCGACGTGCGCCTCGTGGGGCTCCTGTCGCAGGCGCTCCACGCCGGGAAGGCGTTTCCCCCATGTCACTGACCCGCTATGCCTGTACCCACTGCGGCACCTGGCAGCCGGGGTTTGCTCGCCAGCCGCCCGCGGGCTGCCCCACCTGCCTGGACGTGCGCAACGCCCTGCCGCCGGACGGCTGGGAGTTCCAGACGACGGGCCAGGTATCGGAGCGCCTGAGCACGCACTGGGAGGAGGCGCTGCCCGGCATCTGGGGCTTCTCTTGCGCGCCGCGCTTCGGCCTGGGCTCCACGGGGTGGCTGCTGCGCCGCCCCGAGGGCAACGTCGCATTCGAGGGCGCGCCCTGGTACTCGCGGCCGGCGCTGGAGTTCCTGGAGACGCTGGGCGGCATCCAGGTGCTGTCCGCGTCGCACCCGCACGGCTTCGGGGCGCTGTGGCAGTTGCAGGAGCGCTTCGACCCGCTGCTCGTCCTGCACCGGGACGCGGTCCGCTACAGCAAGGCCTTCCAGGTGCGCTGGCCGGTGGATGACGAGCACACCCTGGCACCGGGCCTGACGCTGCACTGCGTGGCGGGGCACTACGAAGGCCAGACGGCCTTGTACGACGCGCGCACCCGCTCGCTGTTCTGCGGCGACGCGCTGAAGGTGGAGCTGGACGCGCGCGGCCGCCCCACGGCGCTGTCGTGTCACAAGGGCTTCCACTACGCGATTCCGTTGAGCCACGCGGAGCTGCGCCGCTACCGCGCGGTGCTCGAGCGGCTCCCGTTCGAGAACGTCTTCACCCCGTTCGAGTTCGCGCGCGGCGTCACCCGCGAGCATGCCCTGGCGCTGTTCGACCGGCTGCTCACGGGCATGCCTCACACCCGTCCCATTGCGTTGGAGGAGCTGTCATGAGCCTGACCGAAGCCCTGGATGCCTATTTCCGTGTCATGCCTCCGGGAGCGTTCCCGATCTTCCGCATCGACCCGCTGGACCGGCTGGGCGTGCCGGTGGTCTCCGCCAGCCTGCGGATGGGAGACCGCCCCGGCGACATCATCCACGCCAACGGCTACGGCGCCACCGAGGAGGAGGCGCGCGTCGGGGCCCTGGGAGAGCTCGCCGAGGAGGTCTGCGCGGACCAGGCCCTGCTGCGCATGCCCCGCGTGCACGGCACCTACGCGGAGCTGGTGGCCACCTTCGGCCCCAAGGCGGTGGTCAATCCCCTCACCCTGAGCCTGCCCGCGGGCAGTCCCTACCGGCCCGACATGCCGCTCGTCTGGGGCGAGATGAAGCGGCTGTCCACCGGCGAGCGGGTGCTGGTGCCCGAGGAGTTCATCGCCGTGCGGCCCGGGAACCTTCACGGGAAGACGCCGCTCGCCAGGCCCTTGACCAACGGCCGGGGCGCGGGACGCACGCGGCAGCAGGCGCTGGCGCACGCGCTGCTGGAGCTGCTGCAGCGCGACGGCAACGGGCTCCAGTTCCGCGCCTTGGACCAGGGCGTGGTGCTGGACCTGGAGGGCGCGGCGCTGGACCCGGACGTGCGGGAGCTGCTGGGGCGCTACCAGCGCGCGGGCGTGGAGGTGCTGGCGAAGCTGGCGAGCACCGACTTCGGCCTCGTGAACGTCTACGTGGTGGGCCACGACCTGTCCGTGGGCAACCAGCCGCTGCTCGTGACGGGTTGCGGCGAGGCGACGGACCCGGACCGGAACCGGGCGCTGCGCAAGGCGCTGCTGGAGTTCGCGGGCTCCCGGGCGCGCAAGGCCGTCTCGCACGGCCCGATGAGCGAGGTGGCCCGCGTCGCGCCCCGGGAATACATGGAGCAGTTCGTCCCCCTGGTGGACGTGGCCTCCGAGGAGCCCCGCGCGCTACAGGCCATGGCGGAGTGGTCCCAGCTGCCGGCCTCGGCGCTGCGCGAGCTCACCGCGTGCACGTTGCTGCGCCGGCGCACCGTGCGCTTCGAGGACCTGCCCCAGGTGCCGGGGATGGAGGACCCCGCGCGGCGGTGCGACCACGTGGTGAAGCAGCTCCACGCGGCGGGCTTCGACATCCTGGTCGCGGACCTGTCGCCTCCGGGCCACCCCGTGCACGTGGTGAAGGTGGTGGTGCCGGGGCTGGAGGTGGAGACGATGACCTATGGCCGGTTGGGCGAGCGCAACGTGGCGCGGCTGCTCGAGCGCCGTGAGCCGCTGGCGGGCCTGGGCGCGCCGCCGCCGGGAGCGCAGCCGGTGCGCCTCACCCCGGAGGCCGAGGCGCGGCTGGGCGGTCCCGCCTGGTTCGACACGCGGCTGGCCGAGGCGCGCGTGGGACGCCTGTATCCCCTCTACCGGGAGCCGGACCGTCACGCCGTGCACGCGATGCGCACGAGCCGTCGCTTCGGGGGGCAATGAGCCATGGCGCTGCGCTTCGCGTACAACACCAACGGCGTGTCCAACCACCGCTTCGAGGACGCGCTGCGCCTCATCGCGGACAGTGGCTACGACGGCGTCGCGTTGACGCTGGACCATCACCACTTCGACCCGTTCGCGCCGGACTTCGAGCAGCGGAGCGGCCAGCTCGCCGCGCTGCTGGAGCGGCTGGGGCTGGGGCTGGTGGTGGAGACGGGGGCGAGATTCCTGCTGGACCCCCGGCGCAAGCATGAGCCCACGCTCATCACGCCGGACGCCGCGGGTCGGGCCCGGCGCCTGGAGTTCCTGGAGCGCGCGGTGGACGTGTGCGCGACGTGTCGGGGTGAAGCGGTGTCCTTCTGGGCGGGGGTGCCCCGCGCCGAGGTGACGCAGGAGGCGGCCTGGCCGTGGCTGGTGGACGCAGTGGCCCGGCTGTCGGAGTACGCGGCGGCGCGCGGGGTGGTGCTGGCGGTGGAGCCGGAGCCGGGGATGCTGGTGGACACCGTGGACGGCTGGAGCCTGCTGCAGGCGCGGGTGGTGGCGGCGGGCGCGCCTCCGGTCCGCCTGGCCCTGGACGTGGGGCACCTGCTGGTGACCGGCGAGCGGGCGCCGGCGGAGGCGGTGCGTGAGTTCGCGCCGGTGCTGGGCACGGTGGCGCTGGAGGACATGAAGCGCGGCGTGCATGAGCACCTGCCGTTCGGCGAGGGGGACGTGGACGTGCCGTCGGTGCTGCGGGAGCTGACGCGCGCGGGCTACGACCGGCTGGTGTGCGTGGAGTTGTCCAGGGATGCGCACCGGGCGCATCAGATGGTGCCCGGGGCGCTGGAGTGGCTGAGGGCACGCCTGCCCACGGGCGCGGAGGTGGCGGCGTGAACACCGTGAGCCCGCTGCGAATCTGCTTCATCTCCCGGCGCTTCTTCCCGGCCATCTCGGGGATGAGTGTCTATGCGCTCAACCTGGTGCGGGAGCTGGTCGCGTGCGGGCATGACGTGACGATGGTGAGCCAGTACCGCAACGACGCCGCGGGGATGGCGGTGTATGGGGGCGGGCCTCCGCCAGGGATTCCGGGCGCGCACGTGCTGGGGTGCGAATCCCGGGGCGAGCAACGCATCAACCAGGGGCAGCCCGCCAGCTTCGAGCAAGACGTGGAGGACCTGGTGGAGACGGTGGTTCGCGAGCACCGGCGCCGGCCCTTCGACTTCATCCATGCCCAGTATGGTTATCCCTGTGGCCTGGCGGCGCTGGAGGCCTCGCGGCGTCTGGGATTGCCCAACGTCGTCTCCATCCAGGGCGGTGACGGACACTGGGTGGGGACGTGCTGTGGGACGCACAAGCAGGCGATGCTCGCGGTGCTGGGCCACTCGGGGGCGCTGTTGATTGGCAGCCGGTCCTTCGCGGAGGAGGTGCGGGGGCACCATGGGACGCCGCTGGAGCGGTTCACCATCGTCCCGGGCGCCACGGACACCCAGCGCTTCCATCCGCGCAACGAGTCGAGGCTGGGGGAGCCGCAGGACGTGCCGGTGTGGCTGTACCACGGCCGGGTGGACGCGCGAAAAGGCGTGATGGAGCTGCTGGACGCGGCGAAGCGGCTGGTGGCGGAGGGGCGCCGGTTCCGGCTGCGCGTGTCTGGAATCGGGCCGGACGTGGAGGCGGTGCGCGCGCGCGTGGAGGCGGAGGGGCTTCGGGGCACGGTGGAGCTGACGGGCGTGTCCACCTACGCGCAGGCGCCGGACCTGTACCGGAGTGGGGACCTGTTCGTGTCGCCCACGTATTCGGAAGGGTTCTCCAACACGCTGCTGGAGGCGATGGCGTCGGGGCTGCCCATCGTGTCCACGAAGGCGGTGGGGGTGGTGGACTGCCTGGAGGACGGGCGGGACGCGCTGTTGGTGCCGCCGAGAGACAGCGTCGCGCTGGCGGAGGCCATGGGGCGGCTGATGGACGACGCGCCGCTGCGAAGACGGCTCGCGACGACGGCGCTCGGCGAGGTGCGGGAGCTGTACTCGTGGCGGACGGTGGGGCGACAGATTCAGGGGGTGTACAAGGCGCTGACCGGCACGCGGCCGGACACGCGGTGGACGAACGTGTATGACCCGGCGACGACGCAGCGGAGCGCGGACCCCTCGTGCAGGTTCCGGGCGGCGCCGCACCTGTTATGAGCACCGCCCTCTTCGTGTCGCCGCACCTGGACGACGTGGCCTTCTCGTGTGGGGGGACACTGGCGGCCTTGAAGGCCAAGGGGTGGACGGTGGCGCTCATCACCGTCTTCACGCGCTCGGTGCCGGAGCCCCGGGGCTTCGCGCTGAAATGCCAGACAGAGAAGGGGCTGGGGCCGGAGGTGGACTACATGGCCCTCCGGCGAGAGGAGGACCGGGCGTTCGCGAAGCGGCTGGGCGTGGACGTCCTGGCGTGGGCGGACCTGGAGGAGGCGCCGCACCGGGGCTACGCGAGCGCGGAGGCGCTGTTCCATCCCCCGCGAGAGGATGACGCCATCCAGGCGGAGGTGGCGCGGCGTCTGAAGCCGGTGTTGTGGGAGCTGACGCCCAGCCGGGTCTTCGTGCCGCAGGCGCTGGGGAGCCACGTGGACCACGTTCAGGTGGTGCGCGCGGCGCGGGGGTTGGGCATCCCGTCCCACCGCGTCTGGTATTACCGCGACACGCCCTACGCCGTGCGCCAGCCGGGCGCGAAGCCCGACCCGGCGCTGCCTCGGGAGCCGCGGCCCCTGGCGGTGGACATCACGGCGCACCTGACGACCAAGGTGGAGGGCTGCCTCTGCTACGGCACCCAATTGGGCTTCCAGTTCGGAGGCGCGGAGGGCGTGGGACCGATGCTGGAAGCCTTCCACCACCGGGAGGCGGAGGCCCACGGACGCTCGGGAGCCGCGGAGGTCTTCCTGGGTCAGCAACTCCCGACGGCATCCCCGCGCTGACGCACGGCTCGGCGGAATGCGTCGGGGCTCGCTGGCTGAAGCTGCTCCGGGAGCACGTCTGTTCTATGCACCCGCCGCGAGCGCGTCGGCGAGGCGGGGGAACACCGGCTTGAACCCGAGGTCCTCGCGGATGCGGCGCCCGTCGAGGAGCACGTCGAAAGCGCGCGCGAACTCGGCGTTCGAGCCATCGGGCGGGGGCTGCCCCACCGATGCGAAGAGCGTGGCGAGGTCAGGCGCCTCGTCGTCGACCACGTTGTAGATGCGGTGCGCCGGCGAAGGCGCCTCGAGCAGGCGTGCCACGGCCTGCGCGACGTCGGCGTGGTGGGCAATCGACATGCGTTGGGCCGCCGGGAAGCCGCGCATCATCGGCACCACCTCCTCGATATGTGGGTCCCCGTCGCCGTACACGAACGGCAGGCGCAGCACCCGCACGTCGAGCCCTTCGACTCCGAGGAGGAAGCGCTCGGCGGCGAGCTTGCTCACCGGATAGGCCACGGTCGGCGCACAGGAGTCTTCCTCGCCGACGAGCCGTCCCCCCGTCGAGCCATGGACCAGGCCGGTGCTCGTGAAGATGAAGCGCTTCACGGACGCGGCACGTGCGGCGGCCGCGAGGTGCTGCGTGCCCAGGTCATTGACCGCTTGCGCCTGCTCGGGCGTCGCGCCGCGGAAGAACGCGGCGCAGTGGACCACGGCGTCGACGCCGCGCACGGCGGGCACCAGCGAGCCCGCGTCGAGCAGGTCGCCCTGGGCGAGCTCCACCCCCGCCTCCTTCGGGAAGACAGCGCGTGTGGGCTCACGGACGAGGGCACGCACGTCATGGCCCCGCTCGGCGAGTCGCTGGGTGAGTCGGCTTCCGACCTTTCCGGTCGCTCCGGTGACAAGGATTTTCATGGGCCGACCTTCGCCCGCCCAGGCGCGGCGAGGATTGGAGAAAACGGACACGTGCCCCCACGCTTGCGCCGCCGTCGAGCGCGGGCCAGAGTCAGGGCATGCATGCGGGCCTTGTCCATCGCCATCACATCGCGCCGGGCGCCTCGGTCGCGTCCGCTGTAGCCGCGCTGTTCGTGGACGAGCGCGACCACGACGTGCGGGGCCTCCTGATTCCGCGGCCCGAGGTCCATCTCGTCGTTCGGTTCGGGCCGGCGGCGCGAAGGGGCCTGGACGCACACGCGATGGGCGGAATGCAGCGGGTGCGTCGCAAGCACATCCACCACGGACAGCGGACCGTGACGGCGCGGCTCCACCTGGGCGCGCATGAGGCGGTGCTCGGCGTCCCGGCCTCCGCCCTCGCCGGAAGCATCGTCGCACTCGAGGACCTGTGGGGCGATGCCGCGGCCCGGCGGCTCTTCGAGCGGCTCGGCGACACCGACGACACGGCCCAGGCGGCGGACATCCTGGAGCGCGCCATCGCCGAACGCCTCGCGCGCACCGACGGACGCCGCGCCCACCCACGACTCGCCCTCGACGCCGCCGAGCGGCTCTCGAGCGGCACGGTGAACGACGTCGCGGGTGACATCGGGGTGAGCGACAGACATCTGCGTCGCGTGTTCCGGGAAACCGTCGGCGTGGGTCCCAAGGCCTTCGCCAGGCTCGTCCGCTTCCATCGCGCGCTGCGCGCCGCATCCGAGGACGAACACGCCCACTGGGCGGACATCGCCGCCGACGCCGGCTATTACGACCAGGCGCACCTCATCGCCGAGTTCCGCGCGTTCACGGGTCTGACGCCCCAGGGGTTCCTCCGTGAGCTCCGAGCGACGGAGTTGATCAGCTGACACCCGGGCCAGTGCCCCACTGCCCCCCCAGGCCGGAGACCCCCTCTGTCGGACGCATCTCGCTCCATCTTCTTCGGCGCCAATGCCGCGCGGACCGGACACTTCGAGGGAACCGGACCGCTCGCGGTCAAGCGAGCCCACTGGAAGTTCGCGCCGCGCGCGCTCGTGACGACGCGCAACACGCCCGCCATCCACGACGGCGTGCTGTTCGCGAACTACGACAACGACAGGCTCTACGCGCTCGACCTCGCGAAGGGGAAGGAGCTCTGGAGCGTGCGGGTCGGCGGCGCCAGCCCCGAGAGCCTCTCGCATCCGATGGTCGCGCGGGGCCTGCTCTTCGTCGTCGGCGGCGGGCAGTGTCACGCCGTCGACCTGGGCACGCACGCCCTCCGCTGGAGCGTCTCATGCGACTCCGAGGCGACCTCCTCGCCCATCGTCGTCGACGACGTCGTCTATGTGGGGACCCGGTCCGGCGCGGTCCTCGCCATCAACGCGCGCACGGGGACCGAGCAATGGCGCGTGCAGCTCCGCTGTGGCGGGAGCGTGCAGTCCGCGGTCAGCGTGACGCGAGAGCAAGTCATCGTCGGGACCTGCCAGGGCTTCACCCAGGGACACGTGGTCGCGCTCGACCGCGCCACGGGGGCCGAGCGCTGGTCGGTGGAGACCGGTTCGATGAGCCATGGCGGAGCCCCCGCCGTCCACGGCGACACGGTCTATGCCTTGTCCGGACTGGGACAGCGCCTTCACGCGCTCGACCTCGACAGCGGCGAGCAGCGTTGGGCCTACCAGACGCCCGGCGCGCTCTGGGGAGCGCCCGCCGTCGCGGACGGTGTCGTGTGCTTCACCGGCTATCACTCGAGGCTCCACGCCGTGGACGAGGAGACCGGGAAGGAGCGCTGGTCGGTCGCGCTCGACAAACCACCCGCCAGCACAGCCTCACCAACCATCGCCGGGGGACTCGTCTACATGGGGGCCCGCAACGCCGTACACGCCTGGACGCTTCGGGACGGGACGGAGCGCTGGCGGTGGAGGGCCCCCTATCGCGTGACGACGGCACCGCTCATCGCCGACGGCACCCTCTACGTGGGCTGTGATCGCGCCGTCGTCGCGCTGGCGTAGCGGCGACCCACGGCGCCGGGGCACTCCGTGGACCGCACGGGGTCTGGGAGGCGGGCGGCGCCACGAATCGAGCAGCCCCACACTTGACGAACGCGGCACTCGTCCCTACCCGTGATTCCTCTCAATACAGGAGTGTCAAGGAATGGGACTGAGCAGGTGGGGTACGTGTCTCCTCGCGCTGATGTTCGTGGCCTGCGGTGATGGAGTCGGGCTGGAGCCGCCTTCCGAAGCCACCCAGGGGACGCTGCGGTTGCCGCTGACGGCGCAGAGCCCCGAGGGGGCGGTCAAGCTGGTCGGCGCCACGTTCAACATCACGGGCGCCCAGACGGTGTTCATCTCGGACACGTCCGCCGACACGTTGACCGTGCCACTCATCGAGGGCGACTACACCATCGAGCTGGGGGGCAGCTGGCACCTGGAGCGCCTGTCGGCACCCGGTACGCCCCTGAGCGCCCAGCGACTGTCGCCCTCCGTGCTGGCCTTCTCGGTCATCCAGGGGAAGCTCACCGAGGTGCGCTACCTCTTCAAGCTCGCGGGCAGCGGCGGCGTGGACGTG
This sequence comes from Myxococcus sp. XM-1-1-1, assembly GCF_020037095.1. Taxonomy (NCBI): domain Bacteria; kingdom Pseudomonadati; phylum Myxococcota; class Myxococcia; order Myxococcales; family Myxococcaceae; genus Myxococcus; species Myxococcus sp. XM-1-1-1. The sequence continues at coordinate 189,023 of NZ_JAIQDH010000019.1, read as the reverse complement.
GGCATCCAGGTGGACAACGGGGGCTCCATCTCAGGCACCCTGACGTTCACCCAGCACGAAGGTCCTCCGGACTCCGAGTTCGCGTCGCTGGTGGGCAAGAGCGTGCCCTTCGTCATCAGCTTCGAGACCTCTCGCGTGGTCAGGGAGGGAGGCGGCCCGAAGGCCCTCTCCGTGGAGACCGGCCCCATCTTCGTCCAGTTCGGCGGACCGGACGGGGCCCTGCTGGAGAAGCACGTGTCCCCCTTCTTCAAGGGGCGCTCCTTCCTCTTCAGGGTGACCAGCCTCCCGAACGGGTATCAGGTGCTCAGCACCTTCCTGATTGAGGGCGTGGGCAGCGGCGCTCCGCTCGACTTCGTCTCACATGAGAGCCAGCCGTTCAGGGGCACCGTGGACCCAGGCGGCTATCCCGAGACGACCCCCTTCGAGTTCCAGTCCACCATGGTCTTCAGCCTCCACGCGTTCGGGGACCTGAGTGGCACGTTCACCGGCACGGTGGCGCCCAAGTAGCCACGGTGCCTCCCAGCATGCAGACGGCGGCCCTCCCCACGGAAGGCCGCCGCGCTGCCTGCTTCGAGCTCCGGACTCCCCTGTCGAACCCGGCAGGGCTGTTGGGTTTCCACGGACCTCGCGAGGTGAAGCGGGAGTCGCGCAGGTTTCGGCCCTGCCCGAACCTCGCTCAGCGTGGCGCGAGTCCTCGCGCGAGGGGCGAGAGCACGCCCATCAACCCGCTCGCTACCACGGCCCGAGGAACCTCGGAGAGACGCGGGGCCTGCCCGCTGACGCGAAGGTGCCCCCGCGCGCCAGGGACGAGGCGGCCGCCCGACGGTCGTGGCACGAGTCGGAGCAGCTCTCGGGCCTGCGCTTCGCGTGAGGCCCTTGCGCAAAGCCCCTATGCGCCCCGGCCCTCCATCAACCCGCGAATCTTCACCGCGTCCGCCTCCTCCATCGGGTTGTAGACGAGCATGGCCAGGTCGGGCCGGCCATCCACGGCGAACGACGAGTACTCCAGCGTGAGGGCACCCAGCACGGGGTGGCGCAGCCGCTTCACGCCCTCGCCGAAGGACCTCACGTCGTTCTCGCGCCACATCGCCGCGAACTCCGGGCTGTCCCGGCACAGCTCGTCGACCAGCGGCTGCACCGTCTGGGCCGCCCCGGCGCGCGCCGCGTGGCCGCGGAACACACCGACCACGAACCGCGCCACCGACTCCCAATCGAAGTTGAGCTCGCGCGCCTTCGGGTTCAGGAATATCTGGCGCAACACGTTGCGGCGGTCCGGCGGCAGCGTGCCGTAGTCGGACAGGACCACGGTCGCGGCGCGATTCCAGGCCACGATGTCCCACGTCGCGGTGTGGACCATCGCCGGGCAGACGCCCATCGCATCCAGCACGCGCTGCAAGCGCGGTGTGACGCCCTCGACGGGCCGGTACCGCACCTCCGGTGGCCGCCCCAGCCCCAACAGGAACAGGTGCTCGCGCTCGACGTCGGTCAGCATCAACGCCTGCGCCAGGCGGTCCAACACCTGCGCCGAGGGCGCGCCGCCCCGGCCCTGCTCCAGCCAGCTGTACCAGGTGGGGCTGATGTGGGCCCGCTGCGCCACCTCCTCGCGCCGCAACCCCGCCGTGCGCCGCCGCCCGGCCGGATAGCCCAACGCAATCGGGTCGAGCCGGGTCCGCCGCTCCCTCAAATAGGCACCCAGTGGAGTCTCGTTGGCCATACGCCCATCCTGTTGGTCGCCATACCTGGATAAGCTCTCGACTTTAACAGGATGAAGAACGCGCCCACAGTGCCTGCCTCTCACGCAAACAGGAGGTGCACATGAACGTGTTCGTGACCGGAGCCACGGGGTGGGTCGGCTCGCGCGTGGTCCAGGAGCTGCTGGGGGCCGGGCACCAGGTGCTGGGGCTCGCCCGCTCGGAGGACAAGGCAGCGGGACTGGCGCGGACCGGCGCCCGGGTGCTGCGCGCCACCCTGGACGACCTGGGGGAGCTGGCTGACGCGGCCAGGCAGTCCGATGCGGTCATCCACCTGGCCTTCAATCACGACTTCTCGAAGTTCGCCGACAACGCCAGACAGGACCAGCGCGCCATCGAGGTACTGGGTGAAGCCCTGGCCGGCACGGACAAGCCGCTGCTGGTGACGTCCGGCATGGCGAGGCTGGCGCCCGGCCGCGTCCCCACCGAGGCCGACCTGCCGGTCGACCGCCCCGACTATCCGCGCCGCTCGGAGGCCTCGGCCATCCAGCTGGCCGAGCGCGGCGTCCGCGTGGCCACGGTGCGGCTGCCGCCCTCCGTCCATGGCGTGGGAGACCACGGCTTCGTGCCCTTCCTGATTCAGCTGGCGCGCGAGAAGGGTGTGTCGGCGTACCTGGGTGAGGGGACGAATCGCTGGTCCGCCGTGCACGTATCGGATGCGGGCCGGCTGTATCGGCTGGCGCTGGAGCACGGCGTGGGCGAGCGCGTCTATCACGCCATCGCGGAGCAAGGCGTCGCCCTGCGAGACATCGCGCGGGTCATCGGCCGCCGCCTGGGCGTGCCGGTCGAGCCGCGCGGCCGCGAGCACTTCGGCTGGCTCGCGGACTTCGCCCTGGCCGACATGCCGGGCTCGAGCGAGCGCACGCGGGCCGTGCTGGGATGGAACCCCACCGGCCCGGCGTTGCTCGCGGACATCGAGCACCCCGACTACTGACGGGCGCGAGGGAGCGCGGACGGGCAAGCCCCGCCCGTCCGCGCCGTCCTCGTGTGACTACAGCTCGACGGGCGGGAGGGCCTCGCCCATCTCGCCCGGGTTGTCTCCGCGGTGGTCCTCATCGTCGAGCCCCAGCTCCCCGCTGGCGTTGCCGCCCCAGCACTTGACGCTGCCCTCATCGAAGGTGGCGCACGTGTGGTGGTAGCCCGCCACGAGGGACGTCACGGCGCGACCCGCGCCCAGGTTCACCCGGGGCAGTGCCTCGCCCATCTCGCCCGGCGCGCCTCCACGGTCGTTCCAGTCGCCGGACCCGAGCTGCCCCCAGGAGCCGCCGCCCCAGCACTTGACGGAGCCGTCATCCAGGAGCGCGCAGGTGTAGATGCCGCCAACGGTGAGCGCCTTCGCGGTCCGCCCCGTCCCCAGGTCGACTCGCGGCAAGGCGTCTCCCATCTCACCCGCGTTGTCTCCCCGGTGCACCTTGTCGCCGAGGCCGAGCGCGCCATACTGGTTGCCGCCCCAGCACTTGATGGAGCCATCATCCAGGAGCGCGCACGTGGAGAACTCACGGGCGGCAATCGCCTTCGCGGTCCTCCCCGTGCCCAGGTTCACCCGAGGCAGCGCGTCGCCCATCTCGCCCGGGCCATCTCCGCGCTCCGCCGTGTCACCGAGCCCCAGCTCGCCCCAGTTGTTATCGCCCCAGCACTTGACCGAGCCGTCATCCAGGAGCGCGCACGTGTGACGACCTCCCGCGGCGAGCGCCTTCGCGGTCCGCCCCGTGCCGAGGCTCACGGCAGGCAGCGCGTTGCCCATCTCCCCCGGGCCATCTCCGCGGTGCTCCGTATCGCCGAGCCCCAGCCGGCCATTCCCGTTGTCACCCCAGCACTTGACCGCCCCATCATCGAGGATGGCGCACAGGTGATTCAGCCCGCTGACGAGCGTCTTCGCGGTCCGCCCCGCGCCCAGGTCCAGCCGGGGCAACGCGTCGCCCATCTCGCCAGGGCCGTCTCCGCGGCGCCGCGTGTCGCCGAGCCCCAGCTGGCCCTGCGCGTTGTCACCCCAGCACTTGACCGAGCCTCCCTCGAGGAGCGCGCAGCCGAAGCCCATTCCCAGGCCCATCATCGCCGCCCGCGCGTCCGAACCCATGTTGACGAAGGGGAGGTTGCTCATCAGGTTGAAGCCACGGCCCCCCCCTCGGTTGTCGGTGTGCTCGAGCCCCAGCTGCCCCTTGCTGTTCTCACCCCAGCACTTGAGCCGTCCATCCGTGAAGACCGCGCACGTGGTCCCCACCCCGGCGAAGACGGACTTCACCGCGTAGCCACGCACGCGCACGTCGACCGAGCCGGTGCTGGTGGCGCCGTGGGTGTCGGCCACCTGGTAGTCGAAGCCGGCGGCGCCCACGAAGCCCGACGCGGGCGTGAATCGCACGGCGTCCCCGACGAGCTCGACCGTGCCGTTGCGCGCGTTCGAGACTCCCGTCACCGCCAGCGCGTCTGCCTCCACGTCACGGTCGTTGAAGAGCAGCGTCGCCACGGGGACGCGCAGCGCGACGTCCACACTGGCCACCGCTGAATCCGCGACCACCACGGGGGCGTCGTTGACCGGGTTGACGGTGACGCTCACCGTCCCGAAGCTGAAGCTGGCCCGGTCGGAGACCTCATACCTGAACGTCGCCGTCCCGAAGAAGTCCACCGCCGGCGTGAAGATGACGTTCTGCCCCTCCAGCTTCACGGTGCCATTCGTGGCCGAGTAGACGCCCTCCACCAGGAGGTCGTCGGTGTCGACGTCGATGTCATTCGCGACGAGCGTGGCGGTCGGGATGACCAGCACGGTGTCCTCGAGGGTGCTCACGGTATCGTCGACGGCCACGGGCGCCTCGCCCACGATGACGGTCACGCTCGCGCTGGTGGTTCCGGCCAGATTCCTGACCGTGTAGTGGAACGTCGCCGACCCGGTGAAGTCCGCCTCCGGCCTGAAGTCGATCATCCCGCCGTCGATCTTCACGGTGCAATGGACCGCCGAGCCCACGCCAGCGAGGTTGAGCAGGAAGCCATCGCCCATGTCGTCATTCGCGGTGAGCTCCTCGACCTTGATGTACCGCGAGGTATTCCTCCGGGCGTACACGGTGTCGGCGACGGCGACCGGAGCGTCTTCCACGGAGCGGACCGTGACGGCCACCGTCGCGGTGTGCGTCAACAGCCCGTCGCTGACCGTGTACTCGAAGCTGGCGCTCCCGTGGTGGTTCGCCTCCGGGGTGAAGGTGACGTTGCCATCCGCGAGCGTCACGGTGCCATGCGTCGCGGCGCCGACGCCCGCCACCCAGAGCGTGTCCCCATCCACGTCCGTGTCATTGGCGACGAGCGTGGCCGCGGGGACGACGAGCGCGACATCCTCGTCGGTGCTCGCGCTGTCCGCCACGGCGACAGGGGCATCGTTCACGGCGTTGACCGTGACGGTGACCCGCGCGGTGTCCGTCAGGCGGCCATCCCCCACCGTGTACTCGAACGTCGCGGTTCCGAAGAAGTCCGCCTCCGGGGTGAAGGTGACGGTGCCGCCCACCAGCGTCACGCCGCCATGGGTCGCCTTGCCGACGGCCGTCACGGTCAGCGAGTCGCCGTCCGCGTCGACGTCGTTGGACACGAGCGACGCGCCCGGAATCACCAGGGCGGTGTCCTCATCGGTCGCGAGCAGGTCGTCATGCCCGGACGGGGCCGTGTTGGCCGGAGGAGGAGGCGCGGGTGGTTTCTTGTCCTCCCCTCCTCCACACGCGGCCAGGGCCACGCAGAGCAGCAGGGTGCGCAGCCAGGGAACGGACGGAAGTCTCGGGTACGAACGAACGCGTTGGTGCTTCACAAGCCCCCTCACAGGAAGAAGCCCCCCAGGGCCGGAGAAACCCGGTGGGGTGCTGCCCCCATAACGGAGCCCGGCGGTGCAGGTCGCACGGACAAACGCGCCACTCGACACAACGGCCCGGCCCGAGGGCCACCGGGACACGGCGCACAGCCAGTGTCCCGGCCCTGGGACGCACGGGCTACTGCAGGTCGCAGCCGGGGATGCAGTAGTTCACGTTGATGAGCGTGCGCGTGGCGGGCAGGTTCGACTGACAGCCGGCGTACTGCGTGGCGGGGGTGGCCTGGATGCGCGAGGCGCCGCACTTCACCACACAGGCACGGATGTTCTCGAACCAGTAGATGAGGTCGTTGTTCGGGCAGTTGGGCGGGATGCCGATGCCCTGCTCCGTGCTCGCCATCACCTCGCCCTCCGGCGCGTCGACCTCGGACTCGGCTCCACCACCGCAGGCCACCAGGGACAGGCTGCACATCGCGAACAGGGAAACGACCAGACGCTTGGCTTGCATGGCGACTCCTTCACGACAAGGGGGAAGGAGAATCATGACCTATCCAGGAGTCCCCGAGAAGCAGGCCCCACGGGTCCGCCTGCTCGGAAGCAGCAGGCGCGGCTTCACCGGCGCCCCCCTGTCGGTCCAGCGCCCCCGCTCACCGACCCCCATGGCGGCTCACCGGGCGTGGACGCCACTCGCCGAAGACTTCTCCAGGCACGTCGGCGGAGGGCGAGGACTCGGTGCTCCAGGTGGACGTCACCGGCAGCGCGGCCGTCGTCAAGGTGTCCGCGCGCACGGCGAAGTGGGACTTCATCGACTACATCTCCCTGCTCAAGGTGGACGGCAGGTGGCGCATCGTGGCCAAGGTGTACCACCGCGAGCCCCGGGCGGAGGCCCCGTCGCGGCCCACGTCCGCCTCGCCCTGAGCCGACGACGTCCCTTTCCCCTCCCCTCGGGCCTGACCCTCACCAGTCCACGAGCATCGGCACCTGGTGGTCCCGGGAGTCCACAAGCGCGGCGCGGAGGCTGTCGACCGCGGCCTTCGCGTTGTCGGGCCAGTGCATCCGTTCCAGTGCCGCCAGGGCCCGGGGCGTCGAACCGGTGAGGCGCCGCAGCGGCGTCGTCATCTCGAAGGTCGCCTCGAAGTCGCGGGGGAGGAACAGCATGGCGGCCACATGGACGCGGTCGCCCTCGCCTCTCCTGCGGGAGCGCTCGTCCCACAGCGCGTCTGACGTGGCGCCAGGGAACTGCCGCAGGGCCTCCACCAACATGTCGATGACCCTGGCGCGACGAACCGGCGCCTCAGGGCCACCGAATGGCAGACCTTCCGGAAGCTGCCGGGCACCCTCCGGCCCGATGACGGAGTACGGGACGCCGCTCGCCCACGCGGAGCGCATCGCCGGGGTGATGAAATCACCGACGATGTAGCGGCTGAGAGGCAGGACCATGAAGTCGATGGCCATGGAGGGCCTTGGAGCCTAGTCGAGCAGCTCCAGGAGTTTCAGCACGGTGTTCCAGTTGCGCGTCGTGACCGTGCCGCGCAAGGCCAGCTTCCCCAGCGCGACCGCCAGCGCGCTCTTCCCCTGGCCGTTCGGGTACCAGGAGTAGATCTCCTTGCCCGCGACCTGGAACAGCTCCGGCCCCCAGTCCTGGGCATGCAGGGGCGCCAGCTCCGCCTTCGTCGGCGCGACCGAGAGGAACGTCACGCACAGGGAGGAGGGGTTCGTCGCCACGTCCGCGAACGGGTTGCCGTCGACGACGGCTTGCAGCTGCTTCAGCGTCCGCAGCGTCGTGGAGATGGGCCGCCCCATGAACAGCTCCAGCGCCTCCTCGATGCCCTTGGTGAGCTCCGCCACGCCGAGCTTCGTGGTGAACACCGCGTTGCCGCTCTGCACGTAGGTCTTCACGTCGCCGCAGCCGAGCCGCGACAGCATCGCGCGCAGCTCGGCCATCGGCAGGCTGTTCTTCGTGCCCACATTCACACCACGGAGCAGGAGCGCGTAACGAGTCATCACGTGAGTGTGCCACGCGGGCGCCGAAGCGCGGTGTCCGGATGCTCACGGTGCGCGCCGCGCTGAACCGCTCGGGACTCACTCGGCCTTGGGGGCGTAGAACTCCGCCGGGCCGGCGAGCCACACGGTGGTGCCGTCGGTGCGCTCCAGCAGCGCCTCGGACAGCCGGGTCCAGTCCTCGTGGAAGCCCACGACCTGGAGACTGGACGGGACGTAGCCCAGGAACTGCCCGGGCCCCACGGCGACGACGGTCGCGGAGGGCGCGCGATGCGGCTGCTCCGAAGGGGCGCCATACAGGGCCCAGGGACTCCAGGAGCGGCTCAGCGCCTCGTAGCGCAGCGGCGCGCAGCTCGTCTGGGCGATGCGCTTCGCGTCCTCCTCGCTCTGCCCCGAGCAGACCTGGAGGCGGTCACCGAGCTTCACGTCCGTCAGCGGACAGGAGACCTGCAGCGCGTGGCGGCAGGTCCCGATGGGCTGGGGCGCGCCGCGCTCGCTCGAGTAGGCCTGGACGAAGGCGGCGCTCCCCTTCGAATCATCCCACTGGATGGCCGGGCCCAGGTCCTCCAGGAAGACCCAGGGCACGGTGGTGGCCTCCACGACCGCCGAGGCCACCCACGCCACGTCCAGGCCGTACCCGAGAGGCGCCTCGCTGTACGGGACGAACCCAAGATAGCCGCCCGTCTGCAGGCGCCTCACGGCGCCGGAGCCCCGGAACAGGACCTCGCCGTCCGCCGAGCCCCCGGGGCGCGCCACGGTGCCGCCGTCGCCGGACGGGTTGTTCGCCGGATGCGTACAGAGCCGGGTGCAGGTGTTCTTGGCATCCAGGTCGGCCCACGCCTGGCTCGTGTTCGAGCAGCCCAGGGTCTCATTGAGCGGGGCGACGGCGGGGAGTGCGCAGACACAGGGCTTGTGGACCGCCGTGAACCGGCACGCCGCGTCCACCCACGGCGGCGGGCCATGATGGCCGTAATACCCGACGCCGATGATGCCTCCGGGCGTTCGCGCCTGGGCCGGCGCGCTCCAGGTGACGGCGCTCAGGGCGGCCAGGAGCGCGAGCAATGACATCCTCGACGTGAGACGAATCCAGCACGGCTGCGGGGACATGGGACCTCCAGCGAATGGACAGACACGCGAACGGGCTCGAGAAACATACGGGAGGGCCGTCGAGCGCCGGCATCACCCATCGGGGTGACGCCCTCCGAACCCAGGGGGCGTGAGAAAGGCTGTCGTTGCCGCGCATGGTAGAAATCCCCCCGGACGTCGTGCCGACACTCGAAGCCACCGGGGAGACAAGGTCATGCGCGTGAAGCGTCAGCCGGGTTCCATGCAGGGGGAGCAGGTGCTCCTGGAGGTGATGACGGCGTTGAGCAGCTCGCTCGACCTGAAGGAAGCCTTCTCGGAGTCCCACCGGATTCTGTCACGCGTGCTGGCGGCGGACTTCGGAGGGCTGTGTGTGTCCAATCCGGGGGCGCCCGGCCAATACGACTGGCCGATGGTCCAGGACATGCCGCAGGTCTTCTTCGACCGCTACCCGGAGATTTCAGACGAGTGTTTCGTGAGCTCCGCGGTGATTCGGCGGCCCAACACCGTGCTGCGGGACACCGAGATGCTGTCGCGCCGCCAGATGCAGGACAGCGCCATGTATGCGTACTGCCGGGAGATGCACATGCCGGTGGAGCGGGTGTTGTCCGTGTTGATGGACATGGGCCTGGGCTGGCACAGCGGCTTCACGCTGTACCGGGAGACCCGGAAGGCCTTCACGGAGAAGGAGCGCGCCTTCCTCCAGCGCCTGACGCCCATCCTGGCGAGGACCGTGCGCAATTGCCGCATGCTGGAAGACCTGGCGCACCAGGGCGACCTCCTGGAGCAGCTCTTCCGGCACACGGGGCTCGACAGCATCGTGTTGAGCCCGCCCACCACCGAGCTGATGCGCACGCCCCGCTCCACGGCGCTGCTGCATCGCTGGTTCCCGGACGCGCCCTGTGGCCGCTTCGGCCTGCCGCAGGTGCTGCTGGACGCGCTGGAGGGGCTCCGTCGCTCCGGCCCCCAGCAGCTCTCCGGACAGGACGTGCTGACCTTCCGGCGCCCGGGGAGGAGCTTGAAGGTGACCTTCCTGCGGTTGCCGGGGCAGTCGGGGAGGATGCCGTGGGCGATGATCTTCCAGGAGGTGCGGCACGGGGCGCAGGCTCCCGCGGAGTGGCGCAAGCGCCTGACGCCGCGCGAGATGGACGTGGTGGAGCGTGTCTTGAATGGCTGGGACAACCAGACCATCGCGGACGACCTGGACAGCTCGCTGAACACCTTGAAGACGCACCTGAAGCGCGTCTACGCCAAGCTGGCCGTGCCCAGCCGGGCCAAGCTCATCCTGCTGGCGCAGGAGCAGGGCCTCTGCGCGGACACGTGACGTCGCGCCCGGGACTCAAGCGCTGAAGGCGCGAATCGTCACCGAAATCCTCCGCCCGCGCGCCTGCGCGGAGGGAGGGACCTCGTGCGTGAAGGCCCGGTTCGTCGCCCACGGAATCACGATGACGCCCCCGTTCACCGCGGGGATGTCGATGAAGCCCTCCCCCTTCCAGGGCCGCATGCGGAACGCGCGCTGTTGCCCGAAGGAGAGCGTGACGATGGGGGTGCCCTCGATGCGCTGGACATCGCTGTCGCGATGCTTGCCGATGTAGTGGTCCTCCGCGCCTTCGTACCAGTTCAACAACAGGCCATTGAGGCGCGCGTCGAACTCGGAGCGCGCCCACTGCAGCCAGCGCTCCATCGACGGAGTGAGGGGCAGGGCGCGGTTGACGCGCCCCGTGTAGTGGTAGTCCGCGCCGTAGGCCTGCTGCCACCTGGGCGTGCGGACCCGGCGGCCATGAATCTGTATCTCATGGAACTCCACGGGATGGAGCGTCCAGAGGTCCTCGAAGGCCTCGTCCGAGGGCACGAGCTCGCGAGGCAACTGCCCCACCAGGACCTCATGACCCTCGCCCAGGGGAATGGAGCGCAGCTCTGCCATGGACTGAACCTATGTCCAGTCCCCATATCCGGGCAAGGTCACCGAGCGCCATGCACGCGCACCGATGCGGCGCACGAGTGCCCGCCCGCCATCGACGTGATGGTCGCACGGGACTGGCGCAGTGCATCCCATGCGATGGAGACCGCGAAGCGAGGGCAATTGTTGGGCAGGACAACGCCGGGCTAGAAGTCTCCGACATCGAAGGAGGCGTGAATGTCGAGTCGAACGGTGTCCCGGAGGACGTTGCTCCAAGGTGCGTTGGTGGCGGTCGCGTTCAATCCCATGAGCCGCAGCTGGGCCTCCACGCCGGAGGCCGGCGCGGTCCCCCTGCCCCCTCTCGATGGCGAGCTGTTGCTGGACGAAGCGTCGCGGACCGCGGCCTCGGACGACTTCGGTCACATCCGGCACCACACGCCGTGGGCGGTGCTCGTGCCCGGCTCGGTGAAGGACATCGTGGCCATGGTCCGCTTCGCGCGCCGCCAGGGGCTGAAGATCGCCGCCGCGCGCGGCCTGGGTGAGAGCCACAGCACCTTCGGCCAGTCCCAGGTGCCAGCGGGCATCGTCGTCGACATGTCCGCGCTGGCCACCATCCACGAGCTGGACCAGGACAGCGCCTGGGTGGATGCGGGCGTCCGGTGGCACGAGCTGCTCCAGGCCTCGCTCCCCAGCGGCAAGAGTCCCCCGGTGCTGACCGATTACATCGAGCTGAGCATCGGCGGGACGCTGTCGGCGGGAGGCATCGGCGGACAGGCGTTCCGCTGGGGTCTCCAGGTGGACAACGTCCTGGAGCTGGACGTCGTCACGGGCCGGGGCGAGCTCGTGCGGTGCTCACGCTGGCGCGAGCGGCCCCTGTTCGACGCCGTGCGCTCGGGCCTGGGCCAGTTCGGCATCATCGTGCGAGCCCGGGTTCGGCTCGTCGACGTGCAGCCCCGCGCCCGGACCTACCTCGCGCTGTACGACGACCTCCACCGCTTCCTCGAGGACCAGCGGCGGCTCATCGAGGACGGCCGCTTCGACTACGTCGAGGGCTCCGTCGTCTCCTCCAACGGAGGCCGGGCGTATCAGCTCGAGGTGGTGAAGTACTTCACCCCGGGCTCGGAGCCCCAGGACTCGCGGCTGCTCGCGGGCCTGCGCTTCCAACCGGGGACGCTCCAGGTGACGGACGGCAGCTACTTCGACTTCGCCAACCGGCTCGCGCCGCTGATCGAGCTGCTCAAGCAGCTCGGCGTCTGGGGTTTTCCCCACCCCTGGCTGGACATGTTCGTCCCCGCCCGGTGCGCCGAGGAGTTCGTCCAGGAGGTCCTCGCGCAGACCACCGACGCCGACATGGGACAGGGGCCCATCCTCCTCTACCCCTTCCGCGCCTCGGCGCTGACCACGCCCTTCCTGCGGACGCCCAACGACAGACACGTCTTCCTCTTCTCGCTGCTGCGCACCGCGATTCCCCCGACGCCCGAGAACGTCGCGGCCCTGGTGCAGAAGAACCGCGCCATCGTCGACCGGCTCACGGCCCTCGGCGGGAAGATCTACCCCGTGGATGCCGTGCCCTTGAGCCCCGCCGACTGGCGCCGACACTTCCATCCCCACTGGGAGCGGTTCGCGCACGCGAAGCGACGCTACGACCCGGACCACGTCCTCACCCCGGGACAAGGCATCTTCTGAGCGAGGGTGGCGGAACGTCCAATGACTGTGTCCACGGAGACACAGTCACTCCTCCTGGATGACTGGCATTGATTGACGCCCGCGTGACGACGAGGCGAGAGTTTCGTCGTCACCCAGCAGCAACTCCCAGGAGAATCCAGACATGTCCTCTCGTTTGAGCGGGTGGTCCGTCGCCGTGCTCGCCGTGGTCCTCCATGTCGCGCCAGCTCAGGCCCAGCAGTGCGTTTCGGCGAACTCGACCGCGGGCACGTGGCTCACCGTGGTCGACAACTACGTAGGCTCGGCACAGGCCTCGGTCGCCTCCACGCTCACGGCGGTCGCCACTCCGAGTCCTCTCAACCTCCTGCAGGCCACCAGCGACCTCGCATCATTGACTGTCAATGCCACGGCCATGAACATCTTCTCCGGCTTCGACGCCGAGGTCATCGCCGAGGCCTTCAACGTCGACACCGAGGTCGCGGTCCAGTTGCAGACGCAGGGTGACATGCGAGGCGCCATCGTCCGGGTCCAGGCGGGCTTGCCGCTGGTGATTCCGACCGTCGCCGATATCAACGCCATGAACGACTCGCTCAGCGAGCTCACGGCCCTCCGGGCGAGCCTGCCGGCATTCTGTCCGTGACGCCCCTCAAGCCGGCTCCTGCCCGAACCGGGAGATGACCTCCTCGAGGACGCTCCGGAAGTAGCCCTCCGCGGGGCCACCGACATCACGTAGGGCGAGCAGCAGCGGATGGAAGCTCGGGTCGCCCAGGGCCGCGGCGGCCTCGAGCGCATAGACCATCACCCTCTCGCCCCTCAGCGCGGCGCGCACGGGCTGGACCGCGCGAGCATCCTTGCGAGTCGCCAGTCCCACCAGCGCCTCCCCGACAATCTCCGGGTCCTCATCCCCGAGGCGCGCCACGAGCGCGTCCCGCAGCTCCGGCGTGTCACGCGCCTCCATGAGCGTCCCCAGCCCGAACGTCGCCCAGTCCCGGACATCGCGGTCCTCGTCGGCCGACAGGCGGATGAGCGCCTCCACCGCCTCCGGCGCATCCAGGACCGCCAATCCATGCGCCGCGCCATACCGCGCCTCGGCCGAGGGATGACCTGCCAGCGCGACGAGCACGGCCAGGGCGCGGGGCTCCACCAGGTGGCTCAAGGCAACCCCGGCGGAGAGGAGGACCTCGGGCTCCCGCTCCCGCCGGAGCAGGTCCACCAGCGCGTCCCCACGCTCCGTTTGGAAGACCGGGTTTCCAGCGCCGAGCTGGCCCAGGATGTCCACGCCGCGCCCCCGCGCCTTCGCGGAGGAGGACCCGAGCAGCCCAAGGGCCGCGTCCAGCACGTCACGCGTCCCCCGCGCATGCAGGGCCCGGATGGCCTCCCAGGCGCGCGCATCCTCTTCGTCCCCCTCCAGGGCAACCTGGATGAGCTCCTCGAGGCTCCTCGCTTCGCCATGCTCGGGATGATTCATGCGTGAAGTCCTCTCAGGACGACGGAGGGCGACCGTCGTGGCACCAGACCACGGCGCGGGCCTCCATGCCAGCCACAGGCCGGATCCGGGTCCCCAGCCCATCCGCGAAGTACAGCCGACCAGCCGCGACATCGCTGGCAATCCCATGCACCGTCGTCGGGTTCGTCACCAGGGGAGTCCTGTTGTTGTAGTGACGACCTACGCCTTGCCATTCGGGACATCGAACCCGAGGGCGGACGGCCTGTTGATACCGCCTACCACCTGCGTGGGATGGCTGCCGTCCAGCCCGGCGCTCATCACCCGGCTGCCGTTGAAGTCGGACCCGTACAGCGTGCGGTTCGTCGAGTCGATGGCCAGACCGCTGGGGAAGCCTCCGTTCGCCACGTCGACCGGGTTTCCCCTATCATCCGCGACCCATGGCACCTCCTTCAGATGACGCTCCGATGGCTCCTGCCGCCAAGCCCTGGTTGACCCGGACGAGCGCCGCGGTCGTGTCGACGGTCCTCTTCATCGTCAGCTGCGCCCTGCCCGCCCTCGTCCTGTACAACACCGCGACGAAGCAAGAGGACACGATGTCGGGTGTAACGCTCCTGCTCACCGGCTGGTTGGGCGTGTTCGTGATGCAAGGGGGCTGGTTCGCGAACCCCTTGCTGGCCGTCACGCTCCTCCTGCTGTTGATGGGCCGGTATCGAGGGGCCTTCTGGACAGGCTTCCTCGCGGTGCTCGTCGGGCTCTCCTCCTTGTCCTGGTACTTCCACTCCATCCCCGCGGACGAGGGTGTCAGCCCGACCCGGCAACTCGAGCTGCTCTACCCCACGCTCGGCTTCTTCTTCTGGCTGGGGAGCCTGCTGGTGGGGCCTGTCAGTGCGTCCATCCTCGCGAAGCGGGAGGCCGAGCCGAAGGCCACCTCCCCCATCCCCGTGGTCGACGTGCGGCCCCACCCATGACTCACCCCACCTTCGCGCGAGCCTCGCGCACCGGCGCCTCCAGGGCCCGCGTCACGATGCGGTTCTCCTGGGTCCCCAGGTGGATGACCCCGTCCGGGCTCGAAATCGAGGCACGCAGGACGTCCCCCTCCTTCAGGTAGCCCGCCGTGTTGCCCTGCTTCAGGATGAGCTTCGCGAGCGTCTTGTCAGACAGGAAGACGCTGATGAACCTGCCCACCTGTCGCGCAAGCTTCGACAGGTTGCGCCCCGCCGCCACGCCGCCCGGCGTCCCTGTCAGCACCAGGTCCCCCGGGAACAGGTCCATCACCTCCGACAGCTCCGTGAGTGTCTCCTCCGGCGGGTAGAGCATCTCCGAGGTGCTCGCGTCCTGCCTCGGCTCGCCATTGACAGACAGCTGGAGTCGCAGGTCCATCAACCGCGCGCAATCCTCCGCGTCGAGCAGATAGACATACGGCCCCACCGGACAGAAGGTCCGGAAGCTCTTCGCCTTGTGCCACTGTCCCTCCGCGAGCTGGAGGTCCCTGGCGGAGATGTCATTGCCCATCACGATTCCGGCGACGAACTCGTGCAGCCCTCCCCGCTCCACCCGCACCGGCCCCGAAATCCTCCGGCCGATGACCAGCCCCAGCTCGATTTCGTAGTCGAGCATCCGGACCCGCTCCGGCTTGACGATGTCCTCCGTGCTCGAGGCCAGCGACGACGAGGCCTTGCGGAAGAACTGGTTGAAGTCCTTCGCGTCCGGGTCCTGCCCCACCTCCAGCATGTGGCTGCGGTAGTTCTGTCCCTGGCAGACCACGTTGCACGGCGACGTCACCGGCGCGAGCAGCTCGAGCTTCGCCAGCGCGAGCCCCTCCCCCACGCTCCCCGCCGCCGCCATCCCCCGCGCCCTCGCCGCCCCCTCCGCGAGGAACTCCGCCAGGGACTCGTACCGCCCCGGGATGGGGATGACCTGCTCCCGCCGCACCCATCCCCACCGGACCTCGCCTCCCATCCTGAACCGCGCGACATGAATTCCCATGACCCAAGGCTCCTTCAACGTGGCCCGGCGGCCACCGTGAGCGCATCCAGGAAGCAGGTCATCCGGTCCGCGACCTCGCGGACATGCGGCGCCTGCAGCATCGTGTAGTGATTGCCCGGCACCTGATGCAGCTGGGCCTGGAGCAACCGCTCCCCCCAGCTCTCCACCGGCGCGGGCAGCGTGTCCGACGAAGGCGCGGCCAGCTGCTCCGCCTGGAGGAAGAGCACCTTGCCGCGATAGGGCTCCGCCCGGTAGCGGGACAGGGCCCGCGCGTTGCGGGAGAAGACCCGGAAGCGCTGCTCCATCTCCGGCAGCTCCACCCCCGGAAGCGCGCCCAGGGCCTTGGCGTGCTCGACCAGGTAGCCCAGGCGCCCCGCC
Organism: Myxococcus sp. XM-1-1-1; assembly: GCF_020037095.1. Classification (NCBI taxonomy): domain Bacteria; kingdom Pseudomonadati; phylum Myxococcota; class Myxococcia; order Myxococcales; family Myxococcaceae; genus Myxococcus; species Myxococcus sp. XM-1-1-1. The sequence continues at coordinate 173,031 of NZ_JAIQDH010000019.1, read as the reverse complement.
TCATCGAGCGCCTGGAGCTTCACCGCGTCGAGCTTCGCCGCCTCCGCGCCCCCCAGCAGGTCCGTGGCGAACCACGCCATGAGCGCGCCGGGCTCCTCCGCCCGCTGGTAGAGCTCCGGAGACCAGGTCTCCAACAACAGGAGCAGCTCCACCTGCTCGGACCGCGCCTCCAACTGCCGCGCCATCGCCTGCGCGACGATGCCGCCCGTGGACCAGCCCCCCAGGCGATACGGCCCGCTCGGACGGACGCGGCGCACCTCCTCCAGGTACCGCGCCGCCATCTCCTCGATGGAGCCCGCGTCCTGGTCCGGCAGCGCCTGCAGCGCATAGAAGGGCTGCCGGGGCCCCAGCTGCCTCGCCAGCGGCGCGTAGCACAGCACGTCGCCTCCCGTCGGGTGCACGAAGAACAGGGGCGGCTTGTCGCCCGACTCCTGGATGCGCACCAGCGGCTCACGCGCGCGAGCACCGCCCTCCTGCTGGACGAGCAGGGCCGCGAGCTGACGGATGGTGTCCGCCTGGAACAGGAGGGAGACGGGGAGCTGACGCCCCCAGCGGGCGCGCAGCCGGGACATCAACCGGACCGCCAGCAGTGAGTGGCCGCCCAGCTGGAAGAAGCTGCTGGTGACGCCGATGGGGCGCAAATCGAACAGCTCCTCCCAGAGCGCCACCAGCTCCAGCTCCAGCGCGTCCCTGGGCGCGACGTACGCGGCCGACAGCTCCGGCGCCGGAGCCTCGGGCACCGGCAGGGCGCGGACATCCAGCTTCTGGTTCGGCGTCAACGGCAGCGCGTCGAGCCGGACGAAGTGGGAGGGAATCATCGCGGGCGGCAGCCTGTCCCTCAGCAAGCGCGACAGCGCCGAGGGGGTGACGGTCGTCGCGGCCACGACATAGGCCGTGAGCGCCACCTCGCCCGAGGCGTCGGCCCTCGCCACCACCACCGCTTGACGGACCTCCGGGTGCTGACGCAGCTCCGCCTCGATTTCCCCCGGCTCGATGCGTACTCCCCGCACCTTCACCTGGTGGTCCTCGCGGCCCAGGAACTCGATGCGCCCCTCGGGCAGACGACGGACCCTGTCTCCTGTCCGGTACATGCGCAGGCCGGGCTCCCCCGCGAAGGGGTCCGGGATGAAGCGCTCCGCCGACAGCTCGGGGCGGTGGAGATAGCCCCGCGCCACCCCTTCGCCTCCGATGAACAGCTCCCCGGGCACCCCCACCGGCACGGGCGAAAGCCGCGCGTCCAGCACGTACATCCGCGTGTCCGCGATGGGCCCGCCGATGGTGACCAGGGACGCGTCCTCCACCCGCTCGAACGAGGACCAGATGGTCGTCTCGGTCGGCCCGTACATGTTGAGCACCTCGCCCTCCACCCTCGGGAGCACCTGGCGCGCAAGGGCCGAGGGGAAGGCCTCGCCGCCCACCAGGAGCTTGCGGAGCGGACGCAGCGCCTCCACGCCCCCCGGCTCCAGCAGCAACATCCGCAACATCGACGGCGTGCACTGGAAGTGGGTGACGCCGTGCGCGGCGATGAGCGAGGGGATGTCCTCGGGCGCGGATGGGGGCCGCGTGCAACGCTCCTTCAGGGCGTTCAACGTCTCGAGCCCCGCCAGCGTCGCGTCGACGTCCATCCCGAAGTCGATGAGACACGCGACCTCGTCCACGCCCAGCTCGCGCAGCCTGTCGATCAACGGCAGGCAGCTCTCCACGTTCCCGAACAGGCCCAGCTGGTTGAAGTACCGGTCGATGGCCTTCGCGAGCAGCTGGTCGACGTCCGCCTCCGAGAGCGCCTCCAGCTCGCCCCCATGTGGCAGGGGCCCGATGACCGAGCGCAGCAGCCCGATGGAGCTCTTCAGGTACTGGCGCAGCGGCGCGTTCACCTTCTGGCGGATGTCGTCGACGTCCTCGCCCATGAACGTGTGCAGCATGAGCGTGACGTGGCCCGGCCCCGGCCCGTGGCCCGCGGCCGCCCAGGCCTCCCGATAGATTCGGACCTTCTTCGCCAGCTCCGTGAGGTTCTGCCCCAGCAGGTGCGTGAGCACATGCGCGCCCGACGCTCCCGCGGCGCGGAACGTCTCCGGGTTGCCCGCCGCCGTCACCCAGACCTGGACGTCCGGCTGGACCGGCCGGGGAAGGGACTGGACCGGGACGTCCTGCCCCTGTCCGTTCCGGAACGACACCGCCTCGCCCCTCCAGAGCCTCCTGACGGTGGAGATCTGCTCGAAGAAGGAGGTGCGCGCATCGGCGAAGCGCTCGGGCGCGAGCACGAAGTCATTGGGGTGCCACCCCGAGGCGAATGAGAGGTCCACGCGTCCGTCGGAGAGGTTGTCCACGATGGACCACTCCTCCGCGACCCGGATGGGGCTGTGCAGCGGGAGCACGATGCTGCCCGCGCGCAGCCGGATGTTCCGGGTGGTCGCCGCGAGCGCCGCGCTGACGACGGAGGGATTCGGGTAGAGCCCGCCGAAGGCGTGGAAGTGCCGCTCGGGCGTCCAGACCGCCTTGAAGCCATGCGTGTCCGCGAACCGCGCACCCTCCAGGAGCAGCCGGTACTTGGCCTTCGTGTGCTCGCGCTCGTCGCTGGCGAAATAGAAGAGGCTGAACTCGAGCGGCCTGCTGGACGCGCCGGTCCCGGTCGATACTCCCTGCTCGCCGCGGAGGACCACCTGGAAGCCCCGGGTGAGCGAGTACAGGAGCTCCAGCACGGAGATGTCGAACGACATGCTCGTCGTGGCGAGCCACACGCCGCGCTCGTGAGCGCCCATGGCGTCATCCATCGCGTCGAAGAAGCGCACGACGTTGCGGTGACAGACCATGCAGCCCTTGGGACGCCCCGTGGAGCCCGAGGTGTAGAGCGTGTACGCGACGTTCTCCGCCACCACCCCGCTCCTCGGAGGGTCCACGACCTCGTCGCCGCCGGCCTGCAACGGCACCACCTTCGCGCCCGTCTCCGGCAGCCGCGTCGCGTGGCCCGCGTCGACCAGGACGACCTTCGCCTGGGAGTCGCCGAGCATGTACGCGAGCCTGTCGGCGGGATAGGTCGGGTCCATCGGCACGTAGGCGCCGCCGGCCTTCAGGATGCCGAGCATGCCCACCACCATGTCGGCGCTCCGGGGGACGCAGAGGCCCACCCGCGCCTCGGGGCCGATGCCGAGCGCCCGCAGACGGTGCGCCAGTCGATTGGCGCGCGCGTCCAGCTCGCGGTAGCTCAGCCGCTCGGCGCCGGCGACCAGGGCGATGGACTCCGGGGACGCGCGCACTCGCGCCTCGAACAGCTCGTGGAGGCACGACGCGGGGGTCCGCGCGGAGCGGGTGTCGTTCCAGGTGTCGAGCACCTGGCGGCGCTCCTCGGGGGTGAGCAGGGGCAGCTCCGACAAGCGCCGCTCGGGGTCCTCGACGAGCCCCTCCAGCAGCGTCTCCAGGTGCCCCACCATCCGGTGGATGCTCGCCGCGTCGAACAGGTCCGTGCGGTACTTCAGCACGCCGCCCAACGAAGCGTCCGTCTCCGTCAGCTCCAGCGAGAGGTCGAACTGGCCCTCTTGCTGCGGGATGTCGAAGGGGCGCAGCACCAGCCCCCCGGGCAGCGCGGGGTGGGCCTCGTCCCCCTGGTAGATGTCCTCCCGGGGCGTGGGCTGGAGCATGAACGCCACCTGGAAGATGGGTGAGCGGCCGGAGTCGCGCTCCGGGTTGAGCTTCTCCACGAGCAGGTGGAAGGGGAAGTCCTGGTGCGCGAGCGCGCCGACGACCGTCTGCCGCAGCTGCCCGAGCAGGGCCCGGAACGAAGGGTCCCCGGAGAGATTTCCCCGCAGGACCATCATGTTCATGAAGTTGCCCACGACCTTCGCGAACTGGGGCTGCGTCCTCCCCAGCGTGGGCGTTCCGACGAGCAGGTCCTCCTGCCCCGAGTAGCGGTGCAGCAGGCCCATGAAGGCGCCCAGGAGCAGCGTGTACAGCGTGACGCCCTCCTGCTCACAGAGCTCCCTCAATCGCCGGGGCAGCGTCCCCTTCAACGACACCGGGACCGACGCGCCCGCGTAGCCCTGCACCTGCGGCCGGGGACGCGCGATGGGCAGGTCCAGCGCCGGCAGCGCGCCGCCCAGCTGTCGGGACCAATAGTCCCAGAGCCGCTGCCCCGTGGCGCCCGCGAGCATCTCGGCCTGCCAGCGGACGTAGTCCACATAGGTCGCCTGCGGCGCGGGCAGCGTCGCGGGAGCGCCCGCCTTCTCCGCGGCGTAGAGGTGCCGCAGCAGCTCCTCTCCCAGCACCAGCAGCGACCATCCGTCGTAGACGATGTGGTGGATGGCGATGAGCAGCACGTGGTCGCGCGGGCCCCGCGTGAACAGCCGCACGCGCATCAGCGGGCCCCGCTCCAGGTCGAACGGGGCCTCGTACGCCTGCGTCACCCGCGCCCGCAGGGACTCGAGGTCGAGCTCCGGGACGGGGACCTGCTCGAACGGGACCTCGGCCTGCTCACGCACCCGCTGGACGGGCTGTCCCTGGTGCGTGGTGAAGGTCGTCCGCAGCGCGCCGTGTCGGTCCACGAGCCGCTGACAGGCGCGTCGCAGCGCGGCGACGTCCAGCTCGGAGACGATGCGAATCGACAGCGCCGTGTTGTAGGCGGCGCTGTCGGGTGCCACCTGGGAGACGAACCAGAGCGCCTGCTGTCCGTGGGAGAGCGGATGGACGGACTCACCGTCGGCCGCGAGCCGGCGCAGGTGCTCCACCAGCGTGGCCTTGTTCGTGGACAGCTTCGCCAGGTGCTCCGGCGACAGCGCGCCCTTGGGGGCCCGGTACTTCAGCCGCTCCCCCTCCACCCAGAGCGTGACGCCCTGCCGGGACAGCTCGGCGATGAGTTCGTCGGTCATCACAGCTCGCCTTCCTCCCAGTCCTGACTCGGGGCCGTCCGGCCCGCGCCGCTCCCGTCGAGCTGCTCGGCGAGGCGCTGCGACAGGTGCGCGATGCTCGCGCCCTGCAGCAGCTCATCGAGCTGCAGGCTCACGCCCGTCTCCGCGTGGATCTTGTGCTTCAGCTCGAGCGACAACAGCGAGTCCAGGCCCAGGGTGCTCAGGGGCTGCTCCGCGTCCAGCCGGACCACCGGCATCTTCAACAAGTTGGCCACCTGCTCCCGCAGATAGCTGTCGAGCAGCGGGCCTCGCTGGCCGGGCTCCGTGGAGAGCAGCGTCTTCGAGAAGGTGCTCGCGGCGGAGGCGGCGTCCTGGAGCGTCTGCGCCCCCGGAGGAGGCGGCAGCGCGTACGGCCCCTTCGTCACGGCGCTGTAGGCGGCATCGTAGGAGACACGCGCGCCCAGCCGCTCGAGGTTGATGCGACGAATCGTGTCCACGTCCATCGACTCGTCCTTGGTCACCGTGAACAGGAGGTAGGCGGCCAGCCGACGCTTGAGCAGCTCCCCCAGCATGTGGATGCCGTGCAGGTGCTTCTGCGTCACCTCGTCCAGGTCGCGGGTCACCCGCGTGAAGTTCTGCTCGAAGTCCGGGTCGTGGAGGAAGTTGGCGATCTCCTGGCTGGACTCGACCGCCTCGACGATGCGCAGGTGGTTGCGGGCGAGCAGCTCCGCCCACTCGGCCTGGGGCACGAAGAGGGTGGTGGACTCCGGGTGCTCGATGGCGCTCGCCATGTTGGACAGCGTCTCCGCCATCACCAGGTAGCCGCCGTTGCGCAGGCTCCGGCTGATGTTCGCGAAGAGGTCCGCCTTGTTCCGGATGTGGTGGATGACCTGGAACGCGATGACCAGGTCGTACGTGGACGGGAAGGCGTCGCGCGAGCTGTCCTGGTAGTGGAGCTTGATGCGCCCATCCAGCCCGAGCCCGCGGATGCGCTGCCGCCCCGCTTCAATCTGGTCGGGCGAGATGTTGCAGCCATGCAGCTCCAGGTGGGGATGCGCCTTGCCCAGGTCGATGAGGTCCGCGGCGTGACCACACCCGATGTCGAGCACGCGGGTGAAGGACGAGAAGTCGAGCCCCCGGTAGAGCGTCTTCGCCATCTCGAGGTTCGACTGGAGGGCGAGGTCGTAGAACTGCTTGTAGACCGCCTCCTTCGAGGGGTCGGCCTCCGGCCGGTACATGGCGATCCACGAGAAGCCGGGCACGGGCTCGCGCAGCGTCGCGAAGCGCAACGAGGGGAACTGCACCGCCGTGTTGACCTCCGCCAGTTGGACGATGGTCCGGTAGAAGGTCACCAGCACATCGGTGTTGGGGATGAGCGAGTCGACCCAGTAGCGCTCACGCTGGAAGGGATACGTCGGCAGCGCCACCCGTCGGCGCGCGTACCCCTTGTCCACCCCCGCCCAGTCCACCTCCACGCCCTTCACGTACAGCTTCGCCGTGCTCCCCAGCAGCATCTCCCAGTCACTGCTCCCGGGCCTCAGGCTCCCCACCCACTGCGCCTCTCCCTCCCCCAGGTACCTCTTCCCCACCCCCGTCAGCGTCGGCTTCGGCCCCACCTCCACGAAGACCCGGTATCCCCTCTCGTACAGCCCCTTCACTCCCTCCCAGTACTTCACCGGCTCCCTCAGGTGCCTCGCCCAGTACCCCGCCTCCCTCTCCTCCCCCTTCACTTCCTTCCCACTCACGTTCGACACCAACTCCAGCTTCGCCCTCTTCATCCCCACCTTCCCCGCCGCCCTCTCGAACCCCTCCTTCATCGGCTCCATCAGCTCCGAGTGGAACGCGTGCGTCGTCTTCAACACTCGGCACTCCTTCCCCCTCCCCTTCAGCCTCCCCTCCACCTCCTCCACCTCCTTCACTCGCCCCGCCAGCACCACCTCCCCGGGCCCGTTCACCGCCGCAATCAGCTTCCATCCTCCTTCCCCCTTCACCTCCTCCTCGCTCGCCAACACCGCCACCATCTTCCCTTCACCCTCCAGCCCCTCCATCAACCTCCCTCTCTCCATCACCAGCTTCAGCCCCTCCTCCAGGCTGAACACCCCCGCCACGCACGCCGCCACGTACTCACCCAGGCTGTGCCCCATCACCGCCGCCGGCTTCACTCCCCACTCCCTCCACACCTCCGACAGCGCGTACTCCACGCTGAACAGCGCCGCCTGCGACACGCTGCTCCTCTCCAGCAGCGCCCCCTTCCCTCCGTACAACACCTCCACCAGCGACTCCCCCAACTCCCCTTTCACCACCTCCTCGCACCGCTTCATCACCCCGCGAAACGTCTCGCTCGTCTCGTACAGCTCCCTCCCCATCCCCTCGTGCTGCACTCCCTGCCCCGTGAAGAGCAGCACCACCTCCTCCGCCTTCCTCGCCTGCCCCTCCGCTCCCCTCTCCACCCCGCCACCGCTCGCGTACCTCGCAAGCTCCTCCCTCAACTCCTCTCCCGTCCTCCCCACCACCGCCACCCGGTGCGCGAAGCGTCCTCGCCCCGTGTTCGCCGTGAAGCACGCATCCCCCACCTCTTCTCCCAGCCCCTTCGCGTACCGCCCCGCAAGCTCCTTCAGCGCCTTCTCGCTCCTCGCTGACAGCGCCAGCACGTGCCTCGGCCTCTCCGCCCCTCCCTTCCTCTCCACCTCCGGCGCCTCTTCCAACACCACGTGCGCGTTCGTCCCGCTGGCGCCGAACGAGCTCACGCCGCCCACGCGCTTCCCGTCCCGCGCGGTCCACGGCGCGAGCTGGGTGGGAATCTCCACCGGGAGTTCGTTCCAGGGGATGTACGGGTTGCCGCGCTTGAAGTGCAGATGCGCGGGCACCTCGCCGTGCTTCAACGAGAGCACGAGCTTGATGAGCCCCGCGATGCCCGCCGCGTACTCGAGGTGACCGATGTTCGTCTTCACCGAGCCGACCTGGAGGGCCGCGGCGCCGTCTCGCTTCTCGCCGAACACCGCCCCCAGCGCGCGCAGCTCGATGGGGTCTCCCAGCGACGTGCCGGTGCCGTGCGCCTCCACGTAGCCCACCTGCTTCGGGTCCAGGCCCGCGTCCGCCAGCGCCTGACGAATGACCGCCTGCTGCGCGAGCCCGTTGGGCACCGTCAAGTCACTGCTGTGCCCATCCTGGTTCACCGCGGTGCCACGGATGACGGCCAGGACCTGGTCCCCATCCGCCCGCGCATCCGAGAGGCGCTTGAGCACGACCATGCCGCAGCCCTCGCCCCGGCCGTAGCCATCCGCCGCGGCGTCGAACGTCTTGCAGCGCCCATCCACGGCGAGCATGCGCGCCTTGCAGGTGGTGATGGTGCCCTGCGGCGTCAGGATGAGGTTCACGCCGCCCACGAGCGACAGCGAGCTCTCCCCCGAGCGCAGGCTCTGACACGCCAGATGGACCGCGACGAGTGACGAGGAACAGGCGGTGTCCACGCCGAGGCTCGGCCCCTGCAGGTCGAAGAAGTGGGACAGCCGCCCCGTGGCGAACGTGAGCAGGCTGCCCGTGAGGTAGCTCGCATCGATGCTCTCGGCGCCCTTGCCCTGGATGAGCTGGGTGTAGTCGCCGGTGGCGCCGCCGATGAACACCCCCGTCTTGCTGCCCGCGAGGCTCTGGGGCGCGATGCCCGCGTGCTCCAGCGCCTCCCAGGCCACCTCCAGCAGCAGCCGGTGCTGGGGGTCCATGTTCACCGCGGAGCGCGGAGGAATCCCGAAGAAGTACGGGTCGAACAGGTCCACGCCCTCCAGGAACGCGCCGTTGCGCGTGTACATCTTCCCGGGCTTGGAGGGGTCCGCGTCGTAGTACGCGTCGATGTCCCAGCGGCTCGGCGGCACCTCGCCCACCGCGTCCGTGCCCGCTCGCAACATCCGCCAGAAGGAGTCCGCGTCACTCACGCCGCCCGGGAACCGGCAGCCGATTCCGATGATGGCGATGGGCTCCGCCGTCTTCTTCTCCGGGACGCTCTCGCCCACCGAGCGAAGGAGCATCCTGGCGAGGTTCACCCGCTTCTCGGGGGAGAGACCACGCACCAACTTCTCCATGACGTCACTCATTTGAGCCCTCACCAGGGAAAGACTGTGCAAGTGATTGCAGCGCGGTCTCCGACAACCGCTCTGCTTCACTCAGCAGTTCGAAGATGGCTTCGTCCTTCAACAACGGGTCCACGTCGGCGACAGCGGCGCCGGCGAGCGCCACCTCGGGCCGAGCGGGAAGGAGCACCGCGAGCGCGGGGACCTCCTTCGCCAGGAAGTCGGTCAACTCCGCCACCGTCGGATAATCGAACGCGAGCGTGGACGGGAGCTTGTGGCGGAGGCTCCGCTCCAGGTGGTTCTTCAGCTCGACGGACATGAGCGAGTTCATGCCCATCTGGAAGAAGCCCTGCCCCGGCGCCAGGGAGGAGGGCTCGGCGCCCAGGACCCGCGAGGCCTCGCCGCGCACGAAGTCCTGCAACACGTTGCGGCGGCGTCCCAGGGGCGCCTCCTCCAGACGGCGAAGCAGCTCGGAGGTGACCGAGCCCTGCTCCAGGGGAGCCTTCGGGGCCGGCGCCCCCACGGAGATGTGCTCGAGCAGAGGGCGGTGTCGCCGTGCCTCCTGCAGCGGCTTGAAGCGGCTCCAGTCCACCGACGCCACGGTCCGCTGGGTGACGCCCGCGCCCACCAGGCGCTCCAGCAACGTGAGCGCCGCCTCGGTCGGCATCGCCTCCAGGCCCACCTGCGAGAAGAAGCGCTGAGCCTCCTCGGAGCCCGCCATCCCGCCTTCACTCCAGCGGCCCCAGTTGATGCACGTCGCCGCCAGTCCCTGGGACTTGCGGTGGTGCGCGAGGGCGTCGAGGAAGTGGTTCGCCGCCGCGTACGCGGCCATCCCTTGCGAGCCCCACACGGAGGACGCCGAGGAGAACAGGACGAAGCAGTGGAGTGGGAGGTGACGGGTGAGTTCGTGGAGATTCCAGGCGCCCATCGCCTTGGGTTGGAAGACGGACGAGAGCACCTCCGGGCCCGTCTCCTTCAACGCGCGGTGCGCAGAGACACCCGCCGCGTGGAAGATGCCCACGAGCGGAATGGGGCCCTGTCCGCATGCATCGATGAGCGCGCGCACCTGGTCCGGCTCACCGACGTCGCACCGCACGTAGCGAACCGATGCCCCTTGTGCCTGGAGTCCGCGCAGCGCCTGGACCTGCGACGTGAGCGGGCTGTCCGACGGGAGCGCTGCCCAATCGCTCGGGGCGGGGAGCTCGGTACGCCCCGACAGGAGCAGGTGCCGGACGCCGTGGGCCACCAGTGACTTCGCGACCTGGAGCCCCAGTCCTCCCAGACCTCCGGTGATGAGGTAGGCCCCGTCGCTCCTCCAGGGTGACTTGCCCGCGGGAGGAAGCTCGCCACGGACGAGTCGGGCCACGTGTCGCGTCTTCCCACGCAGGGCGAGCTGGTCCTCGCCGTCCGGCTCACACAGCTCCTCGCAGAGCGCGTCGACCTCTTGTGCGTCCGGAGAGGCGGAGAGGTCCACGAGCCCGCCCCACAGCTCGGGGTGCTCCAGCGCGAGCACCCGACCCGCGCCCCAGATGGGCGACTGCGTCACGGAGATGGGACCTCCGTCGCCGACGGACTGCGCGCCTCGCGTGACCCACCACAGCCGCGTGTTCGCGCCCACGCCTCCGCCCAGCCGCTGCACCAGCGTCAGCAGGCTTCCGCAGCCGAGCCCCAGCGTCGTCGCGTCCGGCGCCATGCCGCCGAGGTCGAGGTTCCACAGGTGCACCACACCTCGGAAGGGGCCGCCGCCCTCCGAGGCCAGCGTCTCCAGCACCCGCTGCCAATCCGCGGGGTCCGTCGGGTCGACCCGCGCCGCATCGGCTCCGAGCGTCCGCTGCCCCTCGGCGGGGTTCGTCGACTCGACGCGCGCCGCATCGGCTGCGAGTCCCTGCGCACCGGGCTCCGCGTACAGCAGCGTGCAGCGCTCGCCCCGGGCTCGCAGGCGCGCGGCCAGCGCCTCTCCCGTTCCCGTGCGGTCACAGAGAATCAACCACCGGCCCGTAGCCTCACCCTTCCGCTGCGTCTCGGACTTCGACACGCGCGGCTTCTGGGGCCACGTCACCTCGTAGACCCACTCGCGTGAAGCGAGCGGCGCCAGCCCCTCCAGCTCGGAGTCCTCGGCGGGCGCCGCCCAGGCCCCCGCGTCCTCGAACGCGGTGAACGGGGTCAGCGACGCCAGCTTCGCGCGGTTCACCCTCGCCAGGTACGGCGCCCCCGCGTGCTCGTCCTTCTGGGCGACGAGCAACGCATAGCTCATCAACCCCTTGTCGAGCGCCTTGCCGAAGTTGCGCATGGCATCGAAGTTCCGCTTCACCAGGTCACTGAGCTTGAACCGCTCCGCCACGACCTCCAGGTGACGGTCGAACCCCGGGTCCTCGAGGAAGCACGCGGCCTCCCGGCTGATGTCCACGCCCTCCACCAGCCGGAAGCGGTGGCGCGCCAGCAACTCCGCCCACTCCTCCGCGTTGACGTTGTACGACGCGGTCTCCTCGACGTTGATGGCCGACACGCCATTGGCGACGAAGTCGGCGAGCAACAGGAAGCCTCCGTTGTGGAGGCTCCGGGAGAGGTTCGCGAACAGCGCCTTCTTGTCCGCGACGTGGGTCGCGACCTCGAACCCGAAGGCCACGTCGTAGCGGTCCGGGAAGGCATCCTTCGCGCTGTCACGTGCGAAGACGCGGACACGCTCCTGGAGCCCACGCGCCCGCACCCGCTCACCGTCGATGGCCGCCTGCTCCGCGGAGATGGTGTAGCCATCCAGCCGCAGGTGCGGGAACTTCCGCGCCAGCGAGATGAGGTCCGAGGCGTACCCGCAGCCGAAGTCGAGCACCTTGCGCACCGAGGACCAACGGACGCCCCGGAACAACACGGAGCGGAGCCCACGCTGCCCCTCCAACAGCAACTCCGTGTGCTCCGGTCGCTCCGGGAGTCCGTAGACGCTCAGCAGCCACGAGAAGCCCGGCACCGGTCGACGCTGGATGCCGAAGGTCAGGTAGACCTCGTCGGGCGCGAGCACCCGCTCCCGCTCCACGGAGTCGTCGTAGAAGCGGGACGGCGTGCCGTCGGCGTGCTCGGACTTCACCGTGTCCGAGGGCACCGCCATCACCTCCGGACGGGAGTCGACGGGGCGCGCCACGTTCCGGAGCGCGGCGGGGCGCGGCTCCAGCCAGAAGCGGGAGCGCTGCCAGGGGTAGCCCGGCAGGGGCGTGCACTCACCCGGCTCCGGATACACCGCGCGCCAGTCGATGGGATGCCCCGCCGTGTGGAGCGCGCCGAGCGACTGCAACAGGACCTCCAGCTCCCCCTCGTCCCTGCGCAGCGAGGGCAGCACCAGCCCCTCCGTGCGCGACGCTCCGACGATGCGCTCGATGGACTGCGTCAGGATGGGATGAGGGCTCAGCTCGACGAAGACCTGGTGCGGGCTGGCGAGCAGCTGCTCGATGACCGGAGAGAACAGGACCGGCTCACGCAGGTTGCGCTGCCAGTAGCTCGCATCCCAGTCCGTCCCGTCCGTCAGTCCTCCTGTCACGGTGGAGTACACGGGCAGGTTCGCCGCGCGGGGCTGGAGCCCACCGAGCGCCTCGCGCAGCTCCGGGAGCAGCGAGTCCACCTGGGGCGAGTGGGAGGCGACATCCACCTTGATGGCCCGACAGAAGACGTTGCGGGTCCGCAGCCGCTCCATGACCTCCTGCAAGGCCACGGAGTCTCCCGCCAGCACCGTCGTCGTCGGACCATTGCTCGCCGCGATGGAGAGCCGGTCCTCGAAGCCCGCGAGCACGGCCCGCGACTGCTCGAGCGAGAGCCCCACGAGCGCCATGCCGCCCTGCCCCCGGACGCGGCGGAGCAGCGCGCTCCGGCGGCAGATGACCCGAGCCGCGTCCTCCAGGGTGAGCACGCCCGCCACGCAGGCCGCGGCCACCTCGCCCATGCTGTGGCCCACCACCGCGTCCGGATGGATGCCCCAGGCGCGCCACTGCGCGGCGAGCGCCACCGAGATGGCGAACAACATCGGCTGGATGACACCGATGTCCTCCATCCACGAGGCGTCGTCCTTCTTCTCCAGCAACGCCAGCAGGGCGAGGTCCCCGTGCGCTCGCATGGCCCGCTCGCAGTCCTCCAGCGTGGCGCGGAACACCGGGGACACCCGGAGCAGCTCCCGCGCCATCGTGGGCCACTGGGAGCCCTGTCCCGAGAAGACGAACACCACCTTCGGCCGACGGGGCGAGGCCCGCCGATGGGAGACCGCCGGAACCGGCTCGCCTCGGAGGAAGGCCCCCAGGTGCTCCGCCAGCTGCTCGCGCGTGCGCCCCACTACCGCGAGCCGGTGCTCATGGTGGCTGCGTCGCGCGCTCGCCGTGTAACAGATGTCCGCCAGTCGTCCCGGCGCTCCGGCCAGCCAGGTCTGGTACTCGCGAGCGAGCTGCTGGAGCGCGTTCTCGTCGCGAGCGGACAGCGGCAGCAGGTGGGCGGGGCGCTCGGGCGACTCGGTCGGACGCGCGGACTCCCGCTCCGGCGCCTCTTCGACGAGCAGGTGCGCGTTGATGCCGCTCAGCCCGAAGGAGCTGACGCCCGCCACGCGCCTGCCGGACGCCTTGTCCCAGGGACGGAGGCGGGTGGGGATGGAGATGGGCACCTCGCTCCAGGGGATGGCGGTGGTGGGCCGCGCCAGGTGGAGGTGGGGCGGAATCTCGCGGTGCTGGAGCATCAGCACCACCTTCATCAGCCCGGCGATTCCAGCCGCGGCCTCCAGGTGCCCGACGTTCGTCTTGATGGAGCCCAGGCCGAGGGGCCGTGAGGCGTCCCGCCCCGGGGCGAACACCTTCTGCAGCGCGCGCACCTCTATCGGGTCGCCGAGCGGTGTCCCCGTCCCGTGCGCCTCGACGTAGTCCACCTGCGCGGGCTCCACGCCCGCGTTGGCCAGCGCCCGGCGAATCACCGCCTCCTGCGCGGGACCGCTCGGCACCGTGAGGCCACCACTGGGACCGTCGTGATTGACCGCGCCGCCTCGGATGACGGCCAGCACCGGGTCCTTGTCCGCGAGCGCGTCGGAGAGCCGCTTGAGCACCACGACACCGCAGCCCTCGCCACGCACGTAGCCGTCGGCCGCGGCGTCGAACGTCCTGCACCGCCCCGTCGGAGACTGGGAGCGGAGCCGCGACGAGACGATGTGCCCGTCCGGGGCCAGGATGACGCTCACGCCCCCCGCGATGGCCATGTTGCTCTCGCGAGCGCGCAGGCTCTGACAGGCCAGCTGCACCGTCACGAGCGAGGAGGAGCAGGCGGTGTTCACCGCCATGCTCGGCCCCTGGGCGCCGAGGATGTACGAGATGCGCCCGGCCATGAAGCTGGAGTCGTTGCCGAACGCCAGATACGCGTCCATCAGCGCCGGGTCCGCCTGCTGCGCCTGGAGCTGGGCGTAGTCGTTGAGCATCACCCCGACGAACACCCCGGTGAGGCTGTTCGCGATGCGCTCCTGCACCTGCCCCGCGTTGGCGAGCGCCTCCCACGTCACCTCCAGCATCAACCGCTGCTGGGGGTCCATGCTCGCCGCCTCGCGAGGCGCGATGCCGTAGAACCGGGCATCCAGCTCATCGAGCCGGACGCCCTTCAGGAAGCCCCCCCAGCGCGTGTACATCTTCCCTTCCGCCGCGGGGTCCGGGTCGTAGTAGTCGTCGATGGCCCACCGGTCGGGAGGCACCTCGACGATGGCGTCACCGCCGCCACGCAGCAGCTCCCAGAGCGCCTCGGGGTGGTTCGCGCCGCCGGGGAAACGACACCCCATGCCGATGATGGCGATGGGCTCACGCTTCTCGCGCTCGCTCGCCTCCAGCCGCGCTTGCATCTTCTCCAGTGCGACCAGGGCGCGAGCCAGGCGTGCACTGTTCTCGTGCGGGTCCAAGGGGCTGCTCATCGTCGTGCCTCTCTCATGAACGTCGGGGCAGGCAACCGCGGGGGGACTAGCTCTCACCCATCAGCTTCTCGAGAGCCGCGAGCTTCTCGTCGAGCAGCGACCCCAGCTCCTCCTCGGGGCGCCGCTCCAGCTCCGCCAACGTCGGGCCCGTGTCCTCCACCGGCGCTGCCGGCGGGGCGGGGACGAGGGGGCCCAGCTCGAAGACCTCGAGCGCCAGGTGCTCGGCCAGCGACTCGATGCTGGGGTGCTCGAACACCAGCGTGGCCGCCAGGGGGCGCTCGAGGCCCAGGCTCGCCTGGAGACGGTTCTTCAGCTCGACGGCCATGAGCGAATCCAGACCCGAGTCGAACAGCCGCAAGTCCCCCGACCTCGGCGCGGAGGCATCCCAGCCCAGCACCTGGGCGACCTGCTGGTGCACGTGCTCGAGCAGCAGCTCCTGCTGACGACCTCGTGGCAGCCCCTTCAGCCGCGCCCGCATCGGCGACGCCTGCGCGCGGGGCATGCCCGCCCGAGCCTCGTCGAGCAGGCCCGACAGGACCTTCGGCGCGCCGACCTCTCCGAAGCGCCGCAGGTACCGGGGCCACTCGATGGGCAGCACCGCGACCTGCGCGCGGCCCGAGTCCATCGCGTGTCCCAGCAGCTCCAGCCCCTGCTCCGGTTCAATCCACTCGAACCAGCGCCGCGCCTCCGGCACCTCGAGGGCCGCCGCCATTCCGCCGCCACTCCAGGGGCCCCAGTTGATGCTCACCGCGCTCAGTCCGAGCGCGCGACGGTGGTGCGCGAGCGCATCCATGAACGCGTTCGCGGCGGCGTAGTTGCCCTGCCCCGCGGCCCCCAGCAACGAGGCGGAGGACGAGAACATCACGAAGAAGTCGAGCGGCAGCTCCAGCGTCTGCTGATGGAGGTTCCAGCTTCCGCGCTGCTTCGGTGCGAGCACGCGTTCGAAGCGGGCCCAGTCCTGGTGGAGGAGCGTCGCGTCCTCCACCACACCAGCGACGTGCATCACGCCGCGCAGCGGTGGAGCGTCGCCGGAGAGGGTGGCCAGCGCCCGCGCGACGTCCTCGGGCCGCGAGACATCCCCTCGCACGCACTCGATTCGCGCCCCGGCCGACCGAAGCGACCGCAGCGCCGCCTCAGCACCAGGGCTCGCCTCGTTGCGTCCCATCAACATCAGATGGCGTGCGCCGCGCTCCACCATCCACCGGGCCACGTGGAGGCCCAGGGCGCCCAGGCCACCCGTGATGAGGTAGGTCGCATCCCGTCGGAGCTGGGACACGGAAGGTACCGCGCGCGAGGCCACGTCACCACGCACGAGGCGGGCCACGTATCGCCGTCCGCGCCTGATGGCGACCTGCTCACCCTCGGGAGTCCGCAGCAACTCGTCCCGCAGGGAGCGGAGGTCCTCGTCCCGCGAGTCGCCATCCAGGTCGATGAGCGCCCCCCAGGACTCCGGGTGCTCCACCGCGAGCGTGCGACCCAAGCCCCAGAGCGCCGCATGGGCCAATGAGGGAGGCGCCGTCTCGTGCCCCGTGCGCTGGGTGCCGCGCGTCACCAGCCACAGGCGAGGCGGCGGCGTGCCTCCACCACGGCTCAACGCCTGGACCAGATGGAGCGCCCCCATGCAGGCCAGGTCCTGGGTCGACGGCGCGGACAGCCCGCCCCCGAGCCCCCACAGGTGCACGATGCCCCGACACGGCTCGCCCCCCGTGGCGGTGAGGTCCTGGAGCAGGCGCGAGAAGTCCTCGGCGCGGGTCGGGTCGACCGCGTACGTCCCGCCCTCACGCGCCTCGTAGGTGCTCCCCGCGAGGACCCGGACGCAGCGAGCGCCCCGCGCCTCCAGCGACTTCGCGAGGTCGTCCGCCAGACCTCCCCCATCCGCGAGCAGCACCCAGGTGCCACCCGAGGTCGCCCCGTCCGGGAGCGCCGTCAAGGAGCGAGGCTCCCAGGCGAGTTCGTAGGTCCAGTCCCGCCCCGTGCCGAGAATCCGCCGCAGCGCGGAGCGGCTCACCTGTTGGAAGCGCAGCCCCACCAGCTCGACGCACACCCGTCCAGCCTCGTCGAGGATGCGGACATCCCCGGTCGACGTGCTGCCCACCCGCATCGAGACATGGCTCCAACACGTCGTCCCCGGCTCGCTCCAGACCACGAGCCGCTCCAACCCGACGGGAAGGACGAGCACGTCCTCGGGGGTGTCGCGGCCTTCGCCCAGGAAGAGGGCGCCGCAGACCTGGAGACACGCATCGAGCATCGCGGGGTGCAGTGGCGCTCCCCATGTCTCGGCCGTCAGCGTTTCGGGCCGTCGCACCTGGCCCAGCGCTTCGCCTTGTCCCAGGCGGATGCGCTCGAGGCCCTTGAAGGCCGGGCCGTAGTGGATGCCGCGCGCGTCGAAGTGCGCATGGAGCTTCGCCGCGGGGACCTCCGCGGGACACCGCGCCAGCAACTCCGAGAGCGGGCGTGGCTCGGGGGTGACGACGTCGGCGCGCGCCCTGGCGAGACTGCCCGATGCGTGCAGGGTCCAGCTCGGCGCCTTCGTGCCTCGGGCGCCCTCGTCTTCCGCGCTGAAGAGCTGGAAGGTGTACGTGTCATCACCGCTCGGAGACACGACGAGCTGGAGGACACGCTCGGCGGCACCGCGCAGGACGAGCGCGTCGTGGATGAGCAGTCCGTCCACCGGGTGCGCACCAGCACCCAGGAGTTCGACGGCCGCGGCTCGCGCCAGCTCCATGTAGACCGTGGCCGGCAGCACCGTCGCACCGTGCACCTGGTGCTCGGCGAGGAACGACATCGCGCCGGTGCCCACCGACGACTCGAAGACCGTCTGCGTGAGCGCGGGAGAGCGGAGGCGTCGACCCAACAAACCCGCGCCACCCGAGGTCCGCGTCGCGGAGCGAGCGTTCTCACGAGGGCGCTCGACCCAGTAGCGCTCACGCTGGAAGGGATACGTCGGCAGCGCCACCCGTCGGCGCGCGTACCCCTTGTCCACCCCCGCCCAGTCCACCTCCACGCCCTTCACGTACAGCTTCGCCGTGCTCCCCAGCAGCATCTCCCAGTCACTGCTCCCGGGCCTCAGGCTCCCCACCCACTGCGCCTCTCCCTCCCCCAGGTACCTCTTCCCCACCCCCGTCAGCGTCGGCTTCGGCCCCACCTCCACGAAGACCCGGTATCCCCTCTCGTACAGCCCCTTCACTCCCTCCCAGTACTTCACCGGCTCCCTCAGGTGCCTCGCCCAGTACCCCGCCTCCCTCTCCTCCCCCTTCACTTCCTTCCCACTCACGTTCGACACCAACTCCAGCTTCGCCCTCTTCATCCCCACCTTCCCCGCCGCCCTCTCGAACCCCTCCTTCATCGGCTCCATCAGCTCCGAGTGGAACGCGTGCGTCGTCTTCAACACTCGGCACTCCTTCCCCCTCCCCTTCAGCCTCCCCTCCACCTCCTCCACCTCCTTCACTCGCCCCGCCAGCACCACCTCCCCGGGCCCGTTCACCGCCGCAATCAGCTTCCATCCTCCTTCCCCCTTCACCTCCTCCTCGCTCGCCAACACCGCCACCATCTTCCCTTCACCCTCCAGCCCCTCCATCAACCTCCCTCTCTCCATCACCAGCTTCAGCCCCTCCTCCAGGCTGAACACCCCCGCCACGCACGCCGCCACGTACTCACCCAGGCTGTGCCCCATCACCGCCGCCGGCTTCACTCCCCACTCCCTCCACACCTCCGACAGCGCGTACTCCACGCTGAACAGCGCCGCCTGCGACACGCTGCTCCTCTCCAGCAGCGCCCCCTTCCCTCCGTACAACACCTCCACCAGCGACTCCCCCAACTCCCCTTTCACCACCTCCTCGCACCGCTTCATCACCCCGCGAAACGTCTCGCTCGTCTCGTACAGCTCCCTCCCCATCCCCTCGTGCTGCACTCCCTGCCCCGTGAAGAGCAGCACCACCTCCTCCGCCTTCCTCGCCTGCCCCTCCGCTCCCTTCTCCACTCCGCCACCACTCGCGTACCTCGCCAGCTCCTCCCTCAGCTCCTCCCCCGTCCTCCCCACCACCGCCACCCGGTGCGCGAAGCGTCCTCGCCCCGTGTTCGCCGTGAAACACGCGTCCCCCACCTCTTCTCCCAGCCCCTTCGCGTACCGGCCCGCCAACTCCCTCAGCGCCTTCTCGCTCCTCGCCGACAGCGCCAGCACGTGCCTCGGCCTCTCCGCCACACCCTTCCTCTCCACCTCCGGCGCCTCTTCCAGCACCACGTGCGCATTCGTCCCGCCGATGCCGAACGAGCTCACGCCGGCACGGCGCGGCGTCGAGGCGGCGCGCCACTCCGAGAGCCGCGTGTTCACGAAGAAGGGGCTGTGCGCGAAGTCGAGCTGCGGATGAGGTGCCTTGAAGTTCAGGCTGGGAGGAAGGCGTCGGTGCTGCAGCGACAGCACCGTCTTGATGAGCCCGGCGATGCCCGCCGCGACCTCCAGGTGCCCCACGTTGGTCTTCACCGAGCCGATGGGACAGACGCCCACCGCGTCGGCGTCGGCACCGAAGGCCTGCTGGAGCGCGGCGAACTCGATCTGGTCACCCAGCGGCGTGCCCGTCCCGTGCGTCTCGATGTAGCCGATGCTGCGGGGGCTCACGCCCGCGGCCGTCAGCGCGGAGGCGATGACCGCGGCCTGCCCCTCCTGGCTCGGCGCCGTGTAGCCAACCTTCATCGAGCCGTCGTTGTTGACCGCCGAGCCGCGGATGACGGCGCGGATGCAATCGCCATCCGCCAGCGCGTCGGTGAGGCGCTTGAGCACCACCACACCCGCGCCGCTCCCGAAGAGGGTGCCCTGGGCGTCCGCATCGAACGCACGGCAGTGACCATCCGGGGACAGGATGCCGCCCTGCTCGTAGAGATAGCCGGAGCGCTGCGGCAGCCGCACAGCCACGCCACCGGCGAGCGCCATGTCGCACTCGCGGTTGCGCAGCGCCTGGCTCGCCAGGTGGACGGCCACCAGAGACGAGGAGCACGCCGTCTGGACGCTGATGCTCGGCCCCTTCAGGCCGAGCCGATATGAGACATGCGTCGCCAGGTAGTCCTTGTCGTTTCCAATCAGCGTCTGCAGGTCTCGGACCGCACCCTCTCGCCCCACCGACGAGCCGAGGTGGAACAGGAGGTAGTTGCTGATGATGGAGCCGGCATAGACCCCCACCAGCGACTGGAGGCGCTTCGGGTCATAGCCCGCGTCCTCGATGGCCTCCCACACACACTCCATGAAGATGCGGTGCTGAGGGTCCGTGAGCCGGGCCTGCTTCGGCATCAGCCCGAAGTGCTCGGCGTCGAAGAGCTCCACGTCGTCGAGCACCGCGCCGGCCCGGACGTAGCGAGGGTCCTCCAGGTGCGAGGGCTCCAGCACCGAGCCGCGCAGCTCCTCCTCCGTGAAGAACGAGACCGACTCGACCCCGTCACACAGGTTCCGCCAGAACTCCGCCAGGTTCCTCGCGCCGGGGAACCGGCCCGACATCCCGACGATGGCGATGGCCGACTCCAGCGCGGGGTCCGGACGCGCGCTCGGCACGGGCACGGCCTTCGGACGCGGCGCCTCACGGACAGGCTCGCGTCGAGTCTCGGTGCCCCGCGTCGACACGTACTCCGCCAGCGCGCTGACGGTGGTGAACCGGAACATCTGCGCGATGGGCAGGTCCACGTGGAGCCGCTCTCGCAGCCGCCGGTGGACCTGGACGATCTGCACCGACGTGCCCCCCAGGTCGAAGAAGTTGCGGTGGATGTCCACCTCGTCCAGGTGGAGCACCTCCTGGAGGATGGTGGCCAGGGAGCGCTCCACCTCCGTGCGCGGCGCACGGGACACGGGCAGCGCCACCTGCGCGCTGTCGCTCGGCTCGCGCAGGGCGTCGCGGTCCACCTTGCCGTTGGGCGTCAGCGGCAGCGCGTCCATCAGCACGAAGGACGTGGGGACCATGTAGTCCGGGAGCCGGGCGACCAGGTGACGCCGCAGCTCCTCGGGGAGCGAGGTGGCCGGGGCCGAGCGCGTCGCGGGCGTGGCCACCTTCACCGAGGCGCCGACGCCCCCCACCAGGAAGCTGTGCAGGAGGACATGCCCCGCGTCCAGCGCGAGCTGCTGGCGCAGCGGCTCGAAGTCCAGGCCGCCAATCGGACACAGGCCCAGCTCGCCTCCCACCGCCGAGCCCATCAGGAGCTGGGCGATGTAGCCCGCCTCGAGCAGACAGAAGCCCCGCGCGAGGTCTCCGTACAGCGGCTGGATGGCGTCGAGCTGCCCGACGAGGAACACGGACAACGCCGCGTCGTCGAAGGTGGCCCGGTTTCCCGGCGCGTGCTGGGCGCGGCTCATGACCACGTCCGGCGAGAGCAGCACCAGCGCGTGCTGCTTCGGATGGTAGTAGTACGTCCCGCCCGCGAGCCCCTGGACCCGCCCGGCCTTGACGTGCAGGTAGACCTGCACCGGATAGAGCCCTCCCGCCGACGCGTAGCGGTACTTGGGGAGCAGCGAGTCCTCGAGCTGGACCTGCATCAGGCAGCTCAACAACTCGGAGAGCTGGCCGAGGGAGACGGGGCTCGAGCGGAAGGACTTGTGACTGCGCCGGTCGACGACGGCCTGGAGCCGCGCGGCGTCGAGGACCGGCTTCGCGAGCGCGATGGACTCACGGGCGCCGACATCCGTCCGCAGCCCAGGCCCCTTCAGCTTGAACTCGAGGCGCGCGATGGGGTCGGAGATGACGCCCAGTCGAGGCTCCGGCTCATGCGCCTCGTCCAGCGTCGCGTCCGAGGGCTCCTTCTCGAGGACGTGGGTCGGAATCGTGGCGTCCGGGACGACATAGGCCACCAGACGCCTCGGCCCCCCCGGCTTGCCGAGCGCCTTGACCACGGCCCCTCTCACGGCCGGGTGGGTATCGAGCGCGGCCTCGATTTCGCCCAGCTCGATGCGGTGCCCCTGGATCTTGACCTGGAAGTCCTCGCGGCCGAGGAACTCGATGTTCCCGTCCGGCAGGAAGCGCCCCAAGTCACCGGTGGCGTAGAGGCGCTCACCGGTTCGCGGGTGGACGATGAAGCGGGCGGCGGTGCGCTCCGCGTCGCCGTAGTAGCCCAGCGCCAGTCCCACCCCGCCGATGTAGAGCTGCCCCGCCACCCACTCGGGGCAGGGCTCGAGCGCGTCGTCCAGCACGTGGAAGCGCTGGTTCACCATCGGGTGGCCGTAGGGGATGCTCCGCCACGCGCGATCGACCTCGCCAATCCGATACAGGATGGACCAGATGGACGCCTCCGTCGCGCCGCCCAGGCTCACCAGCTCGATGCCCGCGCGCTGGCTCCGGATGCGCTCGGGCAACGTGACGGGAATCCAGTCACCGCTCATCATCACCAGGCGCAGCGAGTCCGGCAGGCGCTGCCCCGCGCCCTCGACGAACTCGATGAGCATCTCCATCAGCGCCGGAACCGAGTTCCACACCGTCACCCGGCCCTGGGTGAGGACCGACAGCCAGTGGCTCGGGTCGCGCAGCGTGCCGGGCGCCGGCATCACGATGGCCGCCCCCGCCGCGAGCGTCCCGAAGACGTCGTAGACCGAGAGGTCGAAGCTGAGCGACGAGAGCGCGAACACCCGGTCCTCGGGCCCCACCCCGAAGCGCGCGTTGATGTCGACCAGGGTGTTCACCGCGCCCTGGTGGTCGATCATCACCCCCTTGGGCCGCCCCGTCGAACCCGAGGTGTAGATGACATACGCGAGGCCATTGCCTTGCACGGCGGGAGGCTCCGCGTCCCCGACATCGAGCGCGCCGTCCAGGTCCACCGCGAGCCGCCGGGGCCCCTCGGGCCAGGTGAGCGACGCGTCGAGGTGCGCCTGCGTGAGCACGAGGTCGACGCGCGCGTCCCGCAACAGCTCGTGGAGCCGCTCGGTGGGCAGGCTCGGGTCCAACGGCAGATAGGCCGCGCCCGCGCGCAGGATGGCGAGCGCGGAGAGCACCTGCTCCGGGCCCTTCTCCGCGACGATGGCCACCAGGCGCTCCGGCCGCGCGCCCCGGGCGACGAGCCACGACGCGAGCCGCGCCGAGCGCCGCTCCAGCGCTCCGTAGGTGAGCACCTTGTCGCCCGCGATGAGGGCGGGTGCCTGGGGCCGCGTGGCCGCCTGACGCAGGAAGAGCGTCTCCATCCGCTCCGACGGGACGGGCCGCCCCGTGGCGTTGTAGGCCTCCCGTCGCGCGAGCTGCTCGGCCGGGAGCGGCTGCCGCGCGGGGGCCTCCCAGGCGGACGGGTCCTCGACCAGCCGGCGCAGGAGCCGGACATAGGCCCCGAAGAGCGCGTCCATCAACCCCTGGGGGAACTGCGCGTCGACGGAGTCCCAGCTGAAGTACAGCGCGTCGTTGAGCTCGAAGACCTGGTGGTCCAGCCACACCTGCGGCGTCTGGCTGACGACCTCCACGATTCGCACGCCCTCGCCCATCCTCAGCGAGCGCCCCGTCTCCGACAGCAGGCTCGTGAACACGAAGGGCATGCCCATCCCCGTGTCCAGACGGCCGAGCCGGGCCGCCTCGCGCAGGACCTGCACGCTCGACACGATGGAGTGCTCCAGGTCGTCGAAGAGCTGCCCCTGCAGTCGCCGGGCGCGCTGGGCGAAGGACTCGGGCTGGGAGCCGTCCACCTCCAGCAGGATGCCCGAGGTGAAGTCGCCGACGATGCGCTCCACGTCCTCGAGCAACGGCAGCCGGTTGAAGAGCGTCAGGTTGAGCGTCAGCCGCTGGCCGCGGCCGTGGGCGCGCAGCACCTCGCCATAGGCCGCGGCCAGCGCCATGGACGCCGTCACCCCCGCCGCGGCGGCGCGCTCGCGGAAGGTCTTCCACGCGGCGGGCTCCAGGCCGCCCTTGCGACGGGAGAAGCGACGAGGCCCCCGGGTGCCCGGGTCGGCGGCGAGCGGCAGCTCGGGCGGACCGGGCAGCGTCGCCAGCCGGCCGCGCCAGTACTCGAGCGCGCGCTGATAGGCCTGGGCCCCCTGCTCGCGGCGTCGCGCGGCGGCGGCGAAGTACTCGCGGAAGGTGTGCTTCAGCGGCGCGAGCGGCGCCTCCAGGTCCTGGTACAGCACCACGCACTGCTCGATGAGCAGCTGCACGCTGAAGGCGTCCGCCACGAGCAGGTCCAGGCTGATGTGCACGTGGACCTGTCCCCCCGGGAGCTGGGAGGCGCGGACCTCGAAGAGCGGGAAGCGGTCGGCCGGCAGCACCTGATGGGAGAGCTCCGCGCGAATCGCCGCGAGGTGCGCGTCGACGCTCCCGGCCGAGGCCGCGCGGAGGTCGTACGTCGTGACGCGGAACGGCGGCACGGAGGCCAGGACCACCTGCTCGCCCGTGGGCAGCACCACCATGCGCAGCATGTCGTGGTGCGCGATGAGCCGCTGGAGCACCCGCTCGAGGCGGGCGGGGTCCAGCGCGTCGAACGCGAGCTCCAGGTAGCTGTGCGCCGCGACGCCGCCCGCGTCGAACGCGTCCTGCCGCCCCACCCAGTAGGCGTTCTGGATGTCGGTGAGGGGGAACGGCGAGAAGCGCGCGTCCTCCGGTGGTGGGACGACCGCGGCCTGGACCTCCGCCACGCGGGAGGTGGCGCTCAGGTGCTCCACGAGCTGGTGCTTGCGCTCACGCAGCGCCGCGCGCACCTCGTCCGTGACGTGGCCCGGAGGCGCGCGGAACCGCAGCGCCTCGCCCTCCACCCACAGCTCGATGCCCTGCCGCTGAAGCTCGACGATGAACTCGGCCGTCTTCACAACGCCCCCTCTTCCCAGGCGATGGCGCCGCCCACCAGGCTGTGCAGGTACACGTGCGGCTCCTCCAACCGGAACGCGGCGCGGAGGTCGTCGAAGCGCAGCTCCCCCACCTGGCAGAGCCCCAGCTGCTGCTCCGCGGCGCGCAGCTCCAGCAGCTGCGAGATGAGCCCCGCCTCGAGCAGCGCGAAGTCCCGCCACTTCTCGCCGTAGAGCGGCGCGATGGCGCGCCTGTCACACACCAGGAAGAGCGAGAACGCGGAGCTGGCGAACATGGACCGGTTGGTGGGCGCGTGGAGGCTGGCGTCGAGCGCGTCCACCGCAGAGAGCCGCACCAGCGCGTGGCGCGCCGGCTCGTGGTAGTACGCGCCCGCCTCGAGCCCCCGAACCCGTCCAGCGCTCACGTGGAGGTACAGCTGGACGCCGTACGCGCTCCCCGCCGAGCCGTACTGGTACTTGAAGCGCCCTCCGACCTCGAGCGAGCGCAGACACGACAGCAGGCGACCCAGCGCCTGGGCCTCCACGGGCTCGGACGAGAAGGTCCGGTGGCTGGAGCGCTCCAGGTGACGGCGCCGCGCCTCGCCCTCGGAGAGCCCGGCCATCGGGACCACGGGCGTCCCCGCATCGAAGGTGCGGACGCCGTGGCGCGCGCGCTTCCAGGCCTCGCGTTGCTCGGGGTCCAGCAGCAACCCCTCCTCCACCTTCGCGCTCGCGGGTGGGGCCTCCGCCGGCGGGTGCCGGGTGTAGTAGGCGACGATGTCCGCGGTGTTGCGCAGCGTGAGGAACTCCGACATCCGGGGCCGGCTCCCGAAGGCCTGCTCCAACATCGTCGCGAGCTTGATGAGCTCCACCGACGTGGCGCCGAGCTGGAGCAACGACGCCTCCGGCTCGACGCTGGGGCGCTTGAGGACCTCGGCGACGAGGCGGGTGATTCGCGTGAAGACCTCCCCGCCGCGCGCCTCCAGGGGCAGCGCGCCGTGGACGGGCTCCTCCACCGGCGTGGGCAGCGCCTTGCGGTCGACCTTGCCGTTCGCCGATTGCGGCAGCGCCCGCAGCCGCATGAAGACGCCCGGTACCATGTAGTGCGGCAGCGTCCTGCCCAGGAACTCCCGCAGCGCGTCGTCCGTGGGCGCGGGCTGCCCCTCCATGGGGACGACGTAACCCACCAGCCTGCGCTGCGTGCGCTCCCCGGGCGCGGCGACGACGGCCTCGCGGATGGCGGGATGGCGGCAGAGCGCGGCCTCGATTTCGCCCAGCTCGATGCGGTGGCCGGCGACCTTGACCTGGAAGTCCTTGCGGCCCAGGAACTCGATGTATCCACCGGGCAGGAAGCGGCCCAGGTCGCCCGTGCGGTAGAGGCGCTCGCCGGTGTCTGGGTGCGTGAAGAAGCGCGCGCGCGACAGCTCCTCGTCGCCGAAGTAGCCCCGGGCCAGGCCGGCGCCTCCGATGAAGAGGTCGCCCGGCACGTGCTCCGGCCGCAGCGCCAGCGCCTCGTCGAGCACATGGAAGCGCTGGTTCAGCATCGGCCGGCCGTAGGGGATGCTGCGCGCCCCGGGCTCGACCTGGGTGATGGGGTGCAGGATGGACCAGACCGCGCCCTCGGTCGCCCCGCCCAGGCTGATGACCTGGATGTCGCGGGACAAGCGGCGGATGCGGTCCGGCAGCGTGACGGGAATCCAGTCACCGCTCATCAACACCAGGCGCAGGGACTCCGGGAGGCGCTCACCGCGTGTCTCCACCAGGTCCACCAGCATCTCCATCAGCGTCGGGACGGAGTTCCACACCGTCACGCGCGCCTCGCGCAGCCACCGCAGCCAGCTCGCGGGCTCCCATGTCGCGTCGGGCTCGGGCAGCACGAGCGTCGCGCCCGCCGCCAGGCTCCCGAAGATGTCGTAGACCGACAGGTCGAAGCCCAGCGACGACAGGCCGAAGACCCGGTCCTCCGGGCCGACCCCGAAGCGGGTGTTGATGTCCTGGAGCGTGTTCGCCGCGGCGCGGTGCTCGACCATCACCCCCTTGGGGCGCCCCGTCGAACCCGAGGTGTAGATGCAATACGCCAGGTCCGCCGGCGAACGTGCCGGCGCGTGCGGCGGCTCCCCGGTCGCGCTGTCCGGGATGCACACCACCCGGACGCCCTCCGGCCACGCGAACCGCTCCGCCAGCCCCGGCTCCGTCACCACGACCTGCACCCTCCCCTCCTGAAGGAGGAGCCGGCGGCGCTCGTCCGGCAGCGCGGGGTCGATGGGGAGATAGGCCGCCCCGGCCAGTGGGATGGCCGTCACCGCGACCACCTGCCTCCAGCCCTTCTCCAGGATGACCGCGACCAATCCATCGGGCCGCGCATCCAGCTCGACCAGTCGGGTCGCCAGCGCGCCCGCGTGTCCACGGAGCTCCGCGTAGCTCAGCGTCCGCTCCGCGCTCACCACCGCGGCGTGCGAGGGGGCGCGTCGTGCCTGGGCCAGGAAGAGCGCCTCCAGGCGCGCCTCGGGGATGGGCGACGCGGTGGCGTTGAACGCCTCACGGCGCGCGGCCTGCGCGGCCGGCAGTCGCACCGGGGAGCGCGCCTCCCAGACGGCGTCCTCCTCCGCGAGCCGACCGAGCAGGGACTCGTAGGCCGCGAAGGCGTCCTCGAGCATGCCCGCGGGGAAGAGCCCCTCCGGGCTGTCCCAGGAGTAGCGCAGCGCCCCGTCCTCCTCCCGGACCTGGTGGTCGAGCCACACCTGCGGCGTCTGGGTGATGCCGTGGACCGTCTCGCCCAGCCACCCGAAGGGAGAGCCCGCGCCCGCGCCACCGGGCCTGTGCCCCAGCAGGCTCGTGAAGACGATGGGCATGAGTGCTCCCGCGGCACCTTCGCGCCGCCTCGCGCGCTCGCGCATCACCCGCATGCCGCTGAAGAGCAGGTGCTCGAGGTCCCGGGCCAGCTGCTCGCGGAGCTGGACCGCGCGCTGGGTGAACGACGCGCCGCGCCCGTCGACCTCGAGCAGCACGTTCGTCGTGAAGTCACCGACCACCTGGTCGATGGCCGGGTGGATGGGCAGGCGCCGGAAGAGCGTGAGGTTGAGACAGAAGCGGGCGCTCTCGCTCCACGCGGCGAGCACCTCCGCGAACGCGGCGCAGACCACGCCGGAGCGGGTCAGCCCGGCTTGCGCGGACCGCTCCTTCAGCCGCTCCCATCGCCTCGCGTCCAGGCTCCCGCCCAGCCGCCGGAACGCGGGGCGCACCAGCTGCTCGGGAGGCGTGGCCAGGGGCAGCACCGGGGCTTCCGGCAGGTCATCCAGGCGCGCGCGCCAGTAGGCCTCGGCGCTCCGGTAGGCCGTCGTATCGCGGGCGGAGAGCTCCGCGAGCACGTGCTCCCGGAAGGACACCGGGACCGGCTCCAGCACCTTCTCCGGCGTCACGTACAGCTCGCGCCACTCCTCGAGGAGCGCGAGCACGGCGGCGGCGTCCATCGTGATGGCGTCGATGTCCAGGTGGATGCGCGTGCGGTTCCCATCGAGCAGCGTCGCGCGCAGCTCGAAGGTGGGCCACTGCCCCAGCGGCACGGAGCGGTTGGAGAGCTCCTGGCGAATCCCGGCGAGCTTCGCCTCGACGACGTCCCGCGCCTGTCCACGCAGGTCCAGCACGGGCATGGAGAAGGACGGCACCTGCTCCAGCACGCGCTGCTCCCCCGACGGGAGCACCACGGCGCGCAGCATCGCGTGCCGCTCGATGAGGCGCCGCCACGCGCGCGACAGCCGCTCCACGTCCAGCGCCTGGCCGTCGAGCTCATGGTACAGGTGGCAGGAGATGCCGCCGACGCCGAAGTCGGTGCCGCGTCCGACCAGATAGGCCTCCTGGATTTCGGTCAGCGGGAAGGGCGCGTGCTCCTGCTCGGAGCGGAGGGCCTCGCCCTGGCGTCGGAGCAGCTCGAGCATCTCCGCCTTCCGGGCGGCGATGTGCTGCTGCAGCTCGGGCGTGATGACGTTGCGCGCGGCGCGAACCCGGAGGTGCTCGCCCTCGACCTTGAGCTCAACACCCAGGCGCGTCAGCTCGGCAATCAGTTCGGTGGCATTCAAAATTGGAACTCCTCCATCGGGTCATCCAGGGCCGCCTCCGGCGGAGGCGGCACGGCGTCGAGGCTCTCGAGGACGAGCGCCACGAGGTCGTCGAAGCTCAGGCCGCTCAACAGCTTCACGGCCGGCACCGAGACCCCCAGCGCCAGCTCCAGCCGCGCCTTGAGCTTCATGCCCATCAGCGAGTCGAAGCCGAAGCGGACCAGCGACAGGCGGCCGTCGGCCAGGTCTCCAGGGAGGGCCAGCATCGAGACCACCTCGCGCCGCAGCGAGCCGTCGACGCGCGCCCGACGCTCCTCGGGGGTCATCCGGGCCAGCTCGTGGAGCGCGGGAAGTCCCTCGGCCACCGCCGTGCCCGGGGCCCGGGGCCGCGCGCGGAGGAGGAAGTCGGTCAGGAGCGAGGCGTGGTCCGCCGAGGGATAGACCTGTCCCCACTTCGCCCAGTCGATGCGGGCGATGCCCACGTGGGTCTCGGTCGTTCCTCGCAGGAGCCTGCCGAGGATGGCCACGCCTTCGTCCGGCGCGAGGCTCTCCAGGCCCAGGGCCTCCAGCCGGGCGCCCCGGTCGGCGCGCGCCGCGGCGAGTCCGACCTCCGCCCAGGGGCCCCACGCCAGCGAGCACGCGGGCAGTCCACGCGCCCGCCGCTCGGCGGCCAGCGCATCCAGGAAGGCGTTCGCGGCGCTGTAGTTCGCCTGCCCCACCCCGCCGAGCAGCGCGGCGATGGAGGAGAACATCACGAAGAAGTCGAGCGGGTCCGCTCGCGTCTGCTGGTCCAGGTGGAGCGCCCCCGCGACCTTCGGCCGCAGGACCCGCTCGATGCGCTCGCGCTCCTGGCTCGCCAGCAACGCATCGTCGAGCAGCCCCGCCGCGTGGATGACACCCCGAAGCGGAGGCATGTCCGCGCGCAGCTCCGAGAGCGCACGCGCGAGGGACTCCCGCTCGCCCACGTCCGCCGCGAGCACACGCACCGAGACGCCCTCCGCCGCGAGGGCCTGGAGCACGACGCGGGCCTCCTCGGAAGGCGCGTTGCGCCCCAGGAGCGCCAGGTGCCGCGCGCCCTCCTTCGCGAGCCACCGCGCGCACCGCAGCCCCAGCCCGCCCAGGCCCCCCGTGATGAGGTACGTCGCGTCCGCGACGACCGGCACGGGGCCGGGCTCCGGGATGACCTCCAGGGACTGGAGTCGCTGGGCGAGCCGCGCGCCGTCCCGCCACGCGACGCGGTCCTCGCCATCCAGGAGCCGCAGCTCCGTGCACAGCGAATGCACCGTGTCCGCGGCCGGCGCGGGGTCCAGGTCCACGAGCGTGCAGCGGACTTCAGGGTGCTCGTGGCGCAGCGTGGCCCCGAGCCCCCAGAGCGGCGCCTGGGCCAGCGAGAGCGCGTGCCGCGCGTCCGTCGACTGAGCGCCCCGCGTGACGAGCCACAGCCGGGGGGGCACCGGGCGCTTCAGCTGCGTCAGGGCCTGGAGGACCCGCACCGCGCCGACCAGGACCTCGGTGGTGACCCGCGCCTCGCTCCCGGGCTCCAGGGCGCCGACATCGAGCGCCGCCAGGTACATCACCCCGCGACAGGGGCCCGCGCCGAGCGCCGCTTCCAATCGGCCCAGCAGCGACGCCTCCGACTCCGTCGATTCAGGGGCCGCCATCACCTGGCACGGCGAGCCCTCCGCCCCCAGCCGGTCCGCCACCGCGGCGCAGACACCGCCACGGTCCGACAGGAGCAGCCAGGGTCCCGTCTCCCGCGTCGGAGCCGTGACGGGAGGCGCCGGTCGCCACCGGACCTGGAACAAGTCCTGGCCGGGCGCACGCACGCGCTCCCTCACGAAGGCCTCGCGGGGCGCGCGCCGGACGACGAGCCCCTCCACCCACGCGACCGTCACCCCGTCCTCACCGAAGAGGCGGAAGTCGGCGCTCAGCGTCTCGCCATCCTTGCCGCTCCCGGGCCGCGGCATGGCGTGCGCCCAGAGCGTGCCGCGCGGCGGCGACAGGAAGACCACGCCTTCGATGCCCACGGGAATCAGGGGCACGCCGTCATCGCGCACGACGCCCGGGACGCCGCGCAGGACATGGAAGAGGGAGTCGATCAACCCGGGGTGTAACGGTGTCGCCGGCTGCCGGTCCTCGGGCTCCGGCGCGCGCATGCGTCCCAACGCCTCCCGCTCCCCCCGCCACAGCTGCTCGACCCAGCGGAAGCGCCGCCCGAGCGAGATCCCCTCGGCATCCATCGTCTCGTAGACCCGCGGCACCTCGAGGGGGGTCGGACATCGCGCGCGCAGCTGCTCCAGCGACACCGCCGCGTCGACTCGCGGCGCACCGGAGCGCAGCACCTTGCCCTCCGCGTGGAGCACCCAGTCGCCCCCCGCCTCCTGGCTCTGGATGCGGAAGGAGGCGCGTCCCGACTGCTCCGCCCCCACCACCACCGAGACGGGACGCACGAGCCCCGCCTCCACCACGAGCGCGCGCGGGAAGACGATGTCGGCCAGACGAATCGGCGCGGTGCCCTGGAGCGACTGGAGCGCGGAGAGCACCATCGAGACATGCCCGGCCCCCGCGACCACCACCGCGCCGTGGAGCAGGTGCTCGCCGAGCAACGGCATCCGCTCCACCGACAGCTCCACCTCGAACAGGGTCTCCGCCAGCGGAGAGCGCACGCGGCGCCCGTGCAGGGGCAGCACCTCCTGCGTGGAGGCGGGCCTCGAGGCGGCGGGGGCCGGGCTCGCGACCCAGTAGCGCTCCTTGCGCCAGGGATAGGACGGCAGCGGCACCAACGCCCCGCCCTCGGGGAAGAGCCGCTCCCAGGCTGGCGAGACGCCCGCGACGAACAGGCCGCCCAGCAGCGCGCGCAGGGTGTGGCGCTCGGCCTCTCCCCGTCGCAGCGCGGACACCACCGTCGCGCTCCGGCCCGCCTGCTGGAAGCACTGCTGCACCGGACGCGACAGGACCGCGTTGGGTCCAATCTCGACGAAGAGCGAATGGCCTTCGCTCGCGAGCGCGGAGATGGCGGGGGCGAAGCGCACGGGCTGCCGGAGGTTGCGGGCCCAGTAGTCGCGGTCGAAGTCCCGCCCCTCCGCGCGCAGGCCGGTGACCGAGGAGAAGATGGGGAGCGCCTCGGGCCGTGGGCCCAGTCCCTCCAGCGCCTGTCGCAGGGCCTCCAGGTGGGGCTCCACCGCGTGGCTGTGCGAGGCGTAGTCCAGGCCGAGCCGACGACAGGAGACGCCGCGCGCCGCCAGCGCGCCGAGCACCTCCTCCATCGCTCCCGCGTCACCGGACAGGAGCACCGACGTCGGACTGTTGAGCGCGGCGATGGACAGCCGCGTGCCATGCGCCGCGATGGCCTCGGCGGCCTCCGCCTCGGAGAGCTCCACCGCGCTCATCGCGCCACTCCCCGCGATGGCCGCGAGGATGCGGCTGCGCTCGAGGGTGATGCGCATCGCGTCCTCGACCGAGAGGACCCCGGCCGCGTGGGCCGCCGCCACCTCTCCGATGCTGGACCCCAGGACCGCGTCGGGCTCCAGCCCCCAGGAGCGCAGGAGCGCCACGAGCGCCGCCTGGAGCGCGAAGTGCGCGGGCTGGGAGATGTGGGCCAGCTCGAAGCGGGGCTGCTCGCGTCGCAGCTCCTCGATGACGGACCAGCCCGCGAGCTTCATCAGCACGGCGTCCACGGACCGCAGGGCCTCGCGGAAGACGGGCTCCTCCTCGAGGAGCGCGCGCCCCGCGCCGGACCACTGCCCTCCCTGTCCGGTGAACAGGAAGACGACCCTGGGGGCCGCACCGGGGAGGGCATAGCCGGACGTGACGTCCGGGTGCGACAGGCAACGAAGGAAGGCCTCCAGCGCCTCCGCGGCACTGCTTCGGGAACGAGCCACCACGGCGAGCCGATGCTCGTGGTGACTCCGACGACAGCTCGTGGAGTAACAGAGGTCGCGCCACGCCGCGCCGTCGCCTTCGGTCAGCGTCGCGGACAGACGCCCCGCGGCCTCGCGCAGGGACTCCGCCGAGCGGGCCGACAGGACGAGCAATTCGGGATGCTCCACGGACGCCGGGGCCTCTGCCCGAGGCTCACGCTTCGGGGCCTCCTCGAGGACCACGTGGGCATTGGTCCCGCTGAAGCCGAACGAGCTGACCCCGGCGATGCGCCGCGCCCCATCCGGGACCTGCCATGCGCGGTGCTCGGAGATCACCTCGACGGGCAGCTCGGCCCAGGGGATGTGGGGGCTGGGCTCCTTGAAGTGGAGGCTGCGCGGCAGCTCGCCCTGGCGAAGCGCGAGGATGGCCTTGATGAGGCTGGCGATTCCCGCCGCGCCCTCCAGGTGTCCCAGGTTCGTCTTGACCGAGCCGATTCCCAGCGGCGAGGAGGCGGGACGCCCACGCCCGAGGACCGCCGCGAGCGCCTGCACCTCGATGGGGTCACCCAGAGACGTCCCGGTGCCGTGCGCCTCGACGTAGCCGACGTCGCGCGGGGCGACGCCACCCTGGCGCAGGGCGCTCTCGATGACGCGCTCCTGGGCGGGCCTGCTCGGCGCCGTGAGGCCATTCGAGCGGCCATCCTGGTTGACGGCCGTCCCCCGGATGACGGCGAGGACGGGGTCGCCCTCCGCGAGCGCTTCCGACAAGCGCTTGAGGACCACCACGCCCGCGCCCTCTCCTCGCACATAGCCATTGGCGGAGCGGTCGAAGGCCTTGCAGGCGCCGTCCGGGGACAGCGCCTTCAGCTTCGAGAAGTAGACCGTCATGCGCGGCGAGAGCAGCAGGTTCGAGCCGCCCACGAGCGCGACGTCACACTCCCCCTCCCGCAGGCTCTGGCAGGCCAGGTGCGTGGCGACCAGGGACGAGGAGCAGGCGGTGTCGACGGCGAAGGTGGGGCCCTCCAGGCCCAGCGCATACGCGATGCGTCCGGCCGCCACGCTCAGCACGCCACCGGAGCCCGAGTAGGCGTTGATGCCGCGAGCATCGGCGGCGTTGAGTTCCAGCAGCGCGTAGTCGCTCAGGCAGATGCCCAGGAACACCCCGGTGGGGGTCCCCTTGAGCCGCTCCACCGCCATGCCCGCGCGCTCCAGCGCCTCCCAGCTCAGCTCCAGCAACATGCGCTGCTGCGGGTCCATCGACCGGGCCTCCGCGCCGGAGATGCCGAAGAACGAGGCGTCGAACGCGTCGATGTCGTCGATGAAGCCGCCGTGTCGCGAGTACGTCTTGCCGGGGACCTCCGGGTCCGCGTCGTACCAGTCGTCGAGCGCCCAGCGCGAAGCGGGCACCTCGCGCACCGCGTTCACGCCGTCGGCGAGCAGGCGCCAGTAGTCCTCCGGGCTCCGGACCCCACCGGGCAGCCGGCAGGACATTCCCACCACGGCGATGGGCTCCGCGCCGTCCACGGCCGCCCTGCGTGGCTTCACGGCCCGAGGCGCCGGCTCCGAGGCCGCCGCGTCGGCGGAGGGGAGCTCGCGCCCCAGGAAGTCGAGCAGCTGCTCCAAGCTCGGGTGGTCGAACAACAACGTGACGGGGAGGGAGCGACCGAGCGCGGTGGACAAGGCGTTGCGCAGCTGCAACGCCATCAGGGAGTCGAGCCCCAGCTCCTGGAGGGGTCGACGCGGGTCGATGGGCGACGAGGACGACAGCCCGAGGACGTCCGAGGCCTGCGACTGGAGCAGCGCGAGCAGTCGGGCGCGGGCCTCACGAGGCGAGGCCCCCGCGAACACCGTCGAGGGCGGCGCGGAGCGGGTGGGCTCGGCGCGACGAGGCGCGAGGACCTCGAAGAAGGCAGGCAGCCCCTCCCGCACCGCGCGCCCGCCGGCGGCCACGACCACGGTCTGCGTGAGGTCGGCGCCGAGGATGCCCTCCAGCGACGCGAGGGCCGCGGCGGGGGCGAGCATCCCCACTCCGAAACCGGACCAGGACTTGCCGGCGTCGGCGGACAGCCGCGCGGCCATGCCCACTTCGGCCCAGGGGCCCCAGTTGATGCTCGTGGCCGTCAGACCGTTGGCGCGCCGGTGATGGGCCAGGGCGTCGAGGAAGGCATTGGCGGCGGCATAGCTGACCTGTCCCGTGGTCCCGAAGACGGCGCTCACGGAGGAGAACAGGACGAAGAAGTCGAGGCGCGACTCGAGGGTCTCGTGATGGAGGTTGAGCGCCCCGTGGACCTTGGGCGCGAGGACATCGGCCATCCGCGCCGCGTCCTGGAGCACGAGGAGGCCATCGTCGAGGACACCCGCGGCATGCACCACGCCCCGGAGCGGAGGCATCGCCGCGCGGCACTCCGACAACACCCGCGCGACCTCCTCGCGCGACGACACGTCGGCCTGTCGCACGGTGATGTTCGCGCCAGCGGACCGCAGCGCATCCACGCGTGCTTGCGCGAGCGGCTCCGGCGCACGGCGGCCCATGAGGACCAGGTGACGCGCGCCCCGGTCCACCATCCACCGGGCCACCTCGAGCCCCAGGCCCCCGAGGCCGCCGGTGATGAGGTACGTGGCGTCGGCGGAGAGAGACAGTGGATGGGGCGCACGCGGAAGCCGCGCGCGTGCGAGCCGGGCCACGAGGCGACGACCCGAGCGGAAGGCGACGCGGTCCTCATCCTGCGACGAGGAGAGTTCTTGGGCGAGCAGCGCCGCGTCCTCTCCATGAGAGGACGGGTCCAGGTCGATGCGCACACAGTGCAGCTCGGGGTGTTCGAGGGCCACCACGTGGCCCAGGCCCCAGAGCGGCGACTGCTCGACGGCGAGGACGCCCTCCTCCACACCGGTCGCCTGCGCGCCTCGCGTCACCAGGACCAGACGCGGTGGAATCCCACCGCCATGGGTCGCCAGCAGCTTCACGAGCCCGACCCCACGCTCGACACCGCCGAGTGGCGAGGACGTATCGAGCCCTCGCAGGTCGACGACTCCGACGCGGGCCCGCGTCGATTCGCCGAGCCCGACCCCACGCTCGACACCGCCGAGTGGCGAGGATGTATCGAGCCCTCGCAGGTCGACGACTCCGATGCGGGCCCGCGTCGATTCACCGAGCGCATCGATACGCTCGAGCAGGCGCCGCTCATCGCCCTTGTCGGAGGACCGCGCCTCCACACGTGCACCAGGGCGACCGTGGTCATCTGAAGCACCCGCGTCGCCGTGAGCACCAGGACGTGCGAGGTCGGAGGAGAGCACCTCCACGCGAGCACCCCGAAGCTCGAGCTGTCGGGCGAGCGCCTCCGCGAAACCGCCGCGGTCCGCGAGGAGGAACCAGGTGACGGGCTCACTCGCGGAGGGCAGCACCGCCACGGGCCGAGGCTGCCACTCCACCTGGAAGTGCAGCGGCGCCGCCCCCGTGTCTCGTCGCAGGACCGTGTCCCGAGGCGCCCGGCGAATCGTCAGGCCGTGGACCTCCGCCACGACGACACCCGCGTCGTCCAGCAACCGCAGGTCCACCGTCGAGGCTTCGTCGACCGCGCCCGTCCCCGAGCGCAGCACGAGATGACAGAACCGAGGACGTTGCGCCCCGTGGAGCACGAACCGGTCGATGCCGATGGGAACGAAGGCCATCCCCTCGATGGACGAGAAGCCCGAGACCGCCCCCAGCACCTGGAAGCACGAGTCGATGAGCCCCGGATGCAGCCGGTAGTCCTCCGCGCCATCCCCCTCGTCCGGAAGACGCAGCCGCCCCAGCGCCTCCCTCTCGCCCCGGGAGACCGCCTCCAGCCAGCGGAACTGTCGCCCCAGCACCAGGCCCTGTCGGTCGATGCCCTCATAGAAACGCTCGATGGATGGGAGCGCCTCGAAGCGGGCCTCGAGCCCGGCGAGCGGCTCGGCCTCGGAGGGCACCTCCCCGCTTCGCTCCAGTCGCC
Organism: Myxococcus sp. XM-1-1-1; assembly: GCF_020037095.1. Taxonomy (NCBI): domain Bacteria; kingdom Pseudomonadati; phylum Myxococcota; class Myxococcia; order Myxococcales; family Myxococcaceae; genus Myxococcus; species Myxococcus sp. XM-1-1-1. The sequence continues at coordinate 136,614 of NZ_JAIQDH010000019.1, read as the reverse complement.
CCGTGGCATGCAGCGTCCAGCGCGGTGACTCCGCGTCATCTCTCGCGAGCCGGGTCGACAGCCGGAAGTCACCCCCGGCCGCGATGGACACCTGGAAGACCCGCTCCTCGGCGTCCTCCATCACGATGGGACTCAGGAACAGCACATCCTGGACGCGACAGCCCTCCGGCCCCCAGAGCCGACGGGCCGCCTCCAGCAGCATGCCGACCATGCTCGCGCCCGCGACCACCACCGTGCCGTAGAGCCGGTGGTCGGCGAGCAGCCGCACGCGGTCCGCTCGAAGGGATGACTCGAAGCGCATCTCGCCGAGGGGCGCATCCACCGCGCGCCCCAGCAGCGGATGCCCCCTGTCTGGCGCGGCCCCGGGCGCGACGTCGAACCAGTAGCGCTCGCGCTGCCACGCATAGGACGGCAGCGCCACCCGCCGGCCCCCACGGGGGAAGACGCCCTTCCACGCGGGCTCGCGCCCCAACGTGTGGAGCGCGCCCAACGCGGCGAGCATCGTGACGCGAGGGGGCCGGTCACGGCGCGCGGAGAACAGCGCCGATGTCCCCTCCACCCCCGAGGCCTCGAGCGTCCGCGCCAGCGGCTGCGACAGCACCGGATGCGGGGAGACCTCGACGAAGACGCGGCAGCCGTCGGCGAGCATCGCCTGGATGGCCGGCGCGAACAGGACCCGCTGCCGGATGTTCGCGCGCCAGTGGTCCGCGTCGAGCACCGAGGCCAGGACCCGCCCACCCCGCACCGTGGAGTACAGCGGCGTCACCAGCGCCTTGGGCGCGAGCTCCCGCGTGCAGTCGTCCAGCTCCGCCAGGTGCGCGTCCATCTGCGCGCTGTGGAACGCGTGGTCGACGTTCAGGAGCCGGACGCGAATCCCCTGCGCCTGGAGGCTGTCCCGCAGCGACTCCAGCGACGCGCGCTCTCCCGAGACGACGATGTCCTCCGGACCGTTGAGCGCGGCGACCGACAGCGCGTCACCGTGAGGCGCGAGCAGCGGCGCCAGTCGCTCGAGCGAGGTCGCCACGGTGGCCATGCCTCCGCGTCCGGCCGTCTTCCCCATCAAGCGGCTGCGGCTCACGACCAGGGCCATCGCCTCCTCGAGCGACAGCGCGCCGGCGAGGTGCGCCGCGCTGACCTCTCCGATGCTGTGCCCCACCACCGCGTCCGGACGGATGCCCCACGCCGCCCACAGCGCGGCGAGCGACACCTGGAAGGCGAACAGGAGCGGCTGCTCCACCTCCGTGCGCGGCGGAGCGGCCCCCTCCCGCGCGGCCTCCATCGCCTCGACGAACGAGGCCCCGGTGCGCGCGCGGAACGCCAGGTCGCAGCGCTCGAACATCTCCCGGAAGCAGGGCTCCTCCTCGAACAGGCGGGTGCTCTCCCCGAGCGGGAAGCCCCCCTGCCCCGATAACACGAAGCCCACGCGCGGCGCCTCGCCCTGTCGGACCACCCCCTGGGACTGGAAGGCCCGAGGAGGCGCCCCCTGGCCGAACGCCTCGAGTTCCTCCGCCAGCGCCGTCCGCGTCCGGGCCACCAACGTCAACCGGTGCGCATGGTGGTCACGCCAGAGCCCCGCGGTGGCGCAGAGGTCCGCGAGCGAGGGCGTGGGCGCGCCGCGAAGCTGCCCGGCGACACGACGGGCCTGCTCCCGGAGCGCGGGCTCCGTCCTCGCGGAGAGCACGAACAGCTCCGCGGCCCCGTCGGCGGTGGGAGGCACGGGGGCCTCCGGCAACACCCGCTCCCAACGAATCGCGTGGCCCGCCGAGGCGAGCGCGTCGAGCGCGCGATGAAGCCCGTCCAGGTCCGACGCTCCGCGCTGCAGACCCTGCACCACCGTGGCCGTCGCCGCGTGGGCCGCGATGTTCTCCTCCACCGAGCGCGCGTGGATGGGATGCGGGTTGACGTCGAGGAAGACCTCGTGCCCGGAGTCGAGCAGCGTCTTCACCGCGTCGGAGAACCGCACGGGCGCCTGGAAGTTGTCGGTCCAGTACCCGGGTCCCAGCGACACGCCGTCGACGAACGCGCCCGACACCGTCGAGACCATCGGGATGCGCCCCGGCAGCGGCCTCAGCGCCGGACAGCCCACCAGGAAGAGCGGCGCGAGCGGCGCCACCTGGGGGATGTGCGCGTAGAAGTCGATCTCCACCGTGCGCGCGAAAATCCCCTCCGCCACCAGCCGCGAGGCGAAGTCCTGGAGGGCCGAGGGCTCTCCGCCGATGCCCGTGGACCGGGGGCTGTTCACCGAGGCGATGGCAATCCTCCCCGCCCCGGCGAGGCGCGCCTCCACCTCCGCCGCGGGGAGCCCCACCACGCCCATGCCCGCGCCGCCCGTCACGCTCCGCTGCACCTGGATGTAATGGCGCGCGAGCGCGAAGACCTCCTCCAGCGTGAGGATTCCCGCCACGTGCGCCGCGGCCCACTCGCCCACGCTGTAGCCGATGACGGCGCTCGGCTCGACGCCCCAGTCCCGCCACGTCGCCGCGAGCGAGACCTGGAGCGCGAGGACGACTGGCAACTGCACCTCGCCCCGCTCGAAGCGCGAGCGGTGGCGAGGCGCGAGCAACGCCTCCACGAGCGAGTCGCCCCCGAGCCCCCGGTACACGGCGTCACACGCCTCGAAGCGCGCACGGAAGACGGGCTGCGTCGCGAGCAGCTCCCGCCCCATGCCCCACCACGCCGAGCCGGCGCCCGCGAAGAGGAACGCGACCTTCCTCGGCCCTCCGGGGAGCGGCGGGCGGGCCACGACGGAGGGAGGCGCCACGGCCCGCCGGGGCCCCGGCAGATGCTCCTCGACGACGAGGTGACAATTGGTGCCCCCGAAGCCGAAGGAGCTGATGCCCGCCAGCGCGGGCTCCTCGTCCCTGGGCCACGCCGTGAGCGCCGTCTGCATGCTCAGGCCCAGCGCATCGAACGGGATGTGCGGGTTCGGCTGCTCGAAGTGCAGGCTCGCCGGGAGCCGCCGCTTCCGGATGGAGAGCGCCACCTTGATGACGCCCGCGACGCCCGCGGCCGCCTCCAGGTGCCCGATGTTGGTCTTCACCGAGCCCACGCGAAGGGGCTGCCCGGAAGCGCGCGCCGCCCCGCCCAGCACGGCGCCCAGGGCCCGGGCCTCTATCGGGTCGCCCAGCGGCGTTCCCGTCCCGTGCAGCTCGACATACTGCACCCGCGCGGGGTCCACGCCCGAGGCGCCGTAGGCGGCGCGCAGCAGCTGCTCCTGGGCCTTGGGGCTGGGAGCCGTCAGCCCGTTGCTGGCGCCGTCGTTGTTCACCGCGCCGCCACGGATGACGCAGTAGATGGAGTCCCCATCCGCCAGGGCGCGCGACAGGGGCTTGAGGACGACGACGCCCGCGCCCTCTCCGCGCCCGTAGCCGTTGGCCCGCGCATCGAAGGTCTTGCACCGCCCGTCCGGCGCGAGCGCACCGAAGGCAGAGACGGCCTGGAGCGTGCGGGGAGAGAGATTGAGCTGCACGCCCCCCGCGAGCGCCAGGGTCGACTCGCCCGCGCGCAGGCTGCGACAGGCCTCGAGGATGGCGACCAGCGACGAGGAACAGGCGGTGTCGATGGCCAGACTGGGGCCCTCGAACCCGAACGTATAGGAGACCCTGTTCGCCACGATGCTCCCGGCGTGGCCGGTGCAGGTATGAAGGGAGGCGGAGGCCCCCTGGAGCGTCTGGAGGTCGGCGTAGTCGCGCCAGACCAGCCCCGTGAAGACGCCGGTGCGCGAGCCCCGCAGCGTCCCGGGCGCGATGCCCGCGTCCTCGAGCGCCTCCCACGACAGCTCCAGCATCAAGCGCTGCTGGGGGTCCATCTGCCCCGCCTCCCGGGGCGAGATTCCGAAGAAGCCCGGGTCGAAGCGGTCGACCGTGTCGAGGAACGCCCCAGGTCGCTCCCAGGCTCCGGCAGAGGCCGCCCAGCGCTCCGGGGGCACGTCCGTCACGCAGTCGACGCGCTCCTGGAGGACCCGCCAGAAGCCCTCGGCATCCGGCGCGGAGGGGAAGCGACAGGCCAGCCCGACGATGGCGACAGGCTCCGAGGGCTCCTGGCCGGGCACGTCCCAGCCGGGCTTCGACGCCGCTTCGGGTCCCAGCAGATGGGCCGCCAGCCCCGCGGGTGTCGGATGCTCCCAGATGAGCGTGGGCGACAGCGGCCGCCCCAGCACCCCCGACAGCCGGGAGATCAACTTGAGCGCGACGAGCGAGTCGACGCCCATCTGGAAGAACGGCGTCGCGAGCCCCACCTCGCTCGCCTCACGCCCCAGCAACGAGGACAGCTCGACCGCGAGCCACGCCCGCAGCCCGTCGACGTCGCCAACCCGCTCTTCCATTCCCTGCCTCACTGGCATCCAGGCGGTCTTCCGTCCACGACCGGAGACACCCTGGACGTCGCAAAAGACATACATGCCCGACCCCAGGCATGCACCCACGCATCCATGTGAATCAGCGATTGACCTGCTACCGATACACCCGGCAACGCATACAACAACCCATAACTCCGCCGCTCGGGCGATCTCTCTCTACGCCCGGAACTCGCGCAATACCAGATGATTTTCTGCCCCGCGGACAGGGGGTGGAGAGCACTCCCGGACAATCCGATTTTGAGAATATGCACACTGCAAAGGCACCCGAACAAAGACACTCTCAACGCAGGTTTTGCGTCCGCCTGCGTCACATCAATGTCAAACACGCCATTCGCGCACGATTTGCGGGAGAGTGGACTCCCCATCCTCGGTTGAGGCTTCACGCCCGGGGCCGTCACGGCCGTCAGGAGAAGGCCCTCGACCCGGGGAGGGCCCTGGCCCCGCCGCGAACGCTCAGGTCTTCATCGACCGGATGAAGTCGATGAACGCCCGCAGCGGTGTGGGGAGGTGGTGGCGGCCGGGATAATAGAGCACCGGCCCGGAGAAGCTCGGCCACCAGGACTCGAGCACGGGGACCAGCTCTCCCCGGTCCAGGTAGGGACGAAGCCAGTCCTCGAAGTCGTAGATGATGCCGGTCCCCGCCACGGCGGCGGCCACCGCCAGGTCCGTCGTCGTCCCGAGGCCGACGATGAGCGGGCCCTTCGGCTCGACGTTGAGCGTCACCCCGTCGCGCTCGAACTCCCACGCGTGCAGCGGCCCCTTCGTGAACCGGCCCCCCAGGCAGTCATGGTTCAGGAGCTCTTTCGGATGCCTGGGGCGCCCACGCCGCGCGAGATACGCGGGCGAGGCGGCGGCCGCGAAGCGCTGGACACGCGGACCGATGGGCACCGCCACCATGTCCTGCGCGAGCCGCTCCTCGTAGCGGATGCCCGCGTCATAGCCCTCGGCCACCACGTCGACCAGGCGCTCCTCCGCGATGACCTCCATGCGGATGTCGGGGTACTTCGCCAGGAACGGCGGCACGATGCGGGGCAACACCAGCCGCGCCGCCGCGATGGGGACATTGAGCCGCAGCCGCCCCGCCGGTCGGCCGCGGAAGTCGTTGACCACGTCCAACGCCGAGCGGACCTCCCCCAGCGCGGGCTCCAGCCGCTCGAGCAGCCGCGCCCCCGCGTCCGTCAGCGTCACGCTCCGCGTCGTCCGGTGGAGCAGCCGGACCCCCAGCCGGGCCTCCAGCCGGCGGACGGCGTCCCCCAGCCGCGAGGCGCTGCTGCCCGTCACCCGCGCCGCGCCGCGAAATCCGCCCTCACGCGCCACCGCCCTGAAGGCCGTCAGGTCCGAGAACTCATCCATCACTGTGCGGATTTTCGCACAGCCCGTGCGCATTGCCACCGATTGTCGCGCAGCGGCGCCCTCCGTAGAGAAAGGGAGAACCTCGAATCCCAAGGACCTCCACCATGTCTCCCATCCCCCAGACCTATCGCCTCGGCACCCACACCGTCCGCCGCGTGGGTTACGGCGCCATGCAGCTCGCCGGCCCCGGTGTCTTCGGTCCACCCAGGGACCGTAAGGCGGCCCTCGCCGTGCTGCGCGAGGCCATCGAGCAGGGCGTCGACCACCTGGACACCAGCGACATCTACGGCCCGCATGTGACGAACCAGCTCATCCGAGAGGCGCTGCACCCCTATCGCGACGGGCTGGTCATCGCCACGAAGGTGGGCGCGGTGCGTGGCCCCCAGGGCTCCTGGGAGCCCGCGTCCTCTCCCGAGGACCTCGAGCGCTCGGTCCACGACAACCTGCGCAACCTCGGCCTCGACGTGCTGGACGTCGTGAACCTCCGGGCCATGTTCAGCGCCGAGGGCCCGGTGGAGGGCTCCATCGAGGCGCCCCTCACCGCGCTCGCCGAGCTCCAGCAGCGCGGGCTCATCCGCCACATCGGCCTGAGCAACGTCACCCCGACGCAGGTCGCCGAGGGCCGCAAGCTCGTCGACATCGTCTGCGTGCAGAACCACTACAACCTGGCGCACAGGCATGACGACGCGCTCATCGACCAGCTCGCCGCCACGGGGACGGCCTACGTGCCGTTCTTCCCGCTGGGCGGCTTCACCCCGCTGCAGTCGAGCACGCTGAACGACGTGGCCACGCGCCTGGGCGCGACGCCGATGCAGGTCGCCCTGGCGTGGCTGCTGCACCGCGCCCCCAACGTGCTGCTCATCCCTGGCACGTCGTCACGCCCCCACCTCCGGGAGAACCTCGCGAGCGCCTCGCTTTCGCTGAGCGCCGGGGACCTGGACCTGCTCAACCGCCTCACCGAGCGGGGCTGACCGCGCGCGGGACACCCCGCGCGGCGTCCCGCCCGACGTCAGTTGCCGCGGTAGGTCGTGTCGAGGATGCCGACGCCAGCCCCCTCCACGTAGAGGGCGACCCGCGTGCCCTGGGTGGCGGCCTGGGTGGCGCGCTCGAACAGCCCCAGGCGCTCCGCTTCACTGTACTGGTAGCCCGCCGAAGCGGCGCTCGCGCCCAGGTAGTAGTAGTTGCCGACGAAGCTCCCCGTGCAGTTCGCCGCCGTGTACACCTGCACGACCACATAGCCCTGGCCGTAGGTGAGATTGGGCTGACGCGTGTACGTGGCCGCGCAGACGTAGCCATTCACGGTGATGGGCGCCGCCAGCGCCGGATTGGCAAACCCGACCGACATCATCACCGCCGAGACAACGAGGGACGCTCGCTTCATGGTGTTGCTCCTTCCAATGGGGACTTGGATTGGAATTCCCACAGCCAGGATGGATGCCGGGCTCCGGAGAAATGACTTTGGCCTTTCCACACAAACCAACGCGCGAGCCGCTTTTTCTTCCCGAGGGTGCGGGCTTCTCCAACGCGAATCGCACTCGGTATTGGCCCGGGGAGGTATCGACGGCACGGGGGGCTCCTCGGGTACGACTACGGCTCCATCATGCGCGACTCGCGCACGGCGTTCTCGAGCAACGGGCTGCCGACCATCGAGCCCCTGGGGCGGGCAGGCCATCGGCCAGCGCGCCTCGAACGGCAAAGAACGACGTGGTGGCCGAGGGCGGTGGCAGCGGCACGGTGAACGCCAACCGCACCGCCGTGGGCGCGTGGGAGCAGCTCATCATCACCTTCGAGTGAGTCGCGGCCCGCCGGCCAGCCCTTGCGTCGTGGCAGGCCGCGCGGGTCGAGTGGCCCCGGTGTGGCTCACCACCGTCGGTGGACGGTCGCCTTCGGGCCCGTCACCAGGCTCGCGTCCGGCACGTCGTCGCAGACGATGGCTCCGGCCGCGACCACCGCGTCGCGACCAATCCGGACCCCGGGAAGAATCGTCGCCCCCGCGCCAATCCACGCGTTCTGGGCCACCTCGATGGGCGCGCCCGTGAGGTACAGCCGCCGGTCCCCCGGGTCCACCGGGTGGCTCATCGTGATGAAGGTGACCTTCGGGCCGACCATCACCCCTTCGCCCAGCCGGATGCCGGCATGGTCGAGGAACGTGCAACCCTGGTTGATGAACACCCGCTCGGCCAGCTCCAGCCGCAGCCCATGGTCCGTGTAGAACGGCGGATAGACGGTGACCCGCTTGGGCAGCGGCCGCCCGAGAATCTGCTCGAGCAGCGCCGCCTTGCCCGCCTCGTCGTCGAACGGTAGGACGTTGAGGCGTGACGTCAGCCCGGTGACGTGCAGCACCCGCTGGCTCATCGCCGCGAACTCGGGGCTGAAGGCCCGCTCTCCTCTCGCGAGGGACTCCGGGTCGTGGATGCGCATGAGGTTCTCGAGGGGCATCCCACGAGCCTGGCCCTCGGGCCGCGCCCGCGTCCAGCGCCAGGAAACGCTTCAGCCCGGGCGGCGGATGGAGGACGCTGGGCGCCCCCCCCACGCACGGAGTCGGTGATGACGTACATGCTGTTGGTCATGGAGGAGAGCAAGCGCAAGCGGAGCCGGACGCCGGAAGAAGGCCGCCGCGAGATGGAGCGGATGGTGGGCTTCGTCCAGGACCTCCAGGCGCGCGGGCTCTGGAAGGGCAGCGACTCCCTCCGGTCCGTCTCGGAGGGGGTCCGGATCGAGGTCCGGGACCACCAGCGCACCCTGCGTGATGGCCCCTTCGCCGAATCCAAGGAGGTTGTCGGAGGCTACGTCCTCTTCGACTGCGCGAGCCGGGAAGAAGCGCTCGCCATCGCCAGCCAGTGTCCCGCGGCCGAGTGGTCCACCGTCGAGCTGCGCGAAATCGGCGTCTGCTACGAGGAGGAGGACCCGGGCTGAGGCCCCCGCCTCCGTGCCTCGCCAGGAGGTTGGTGCAGTGGAACTCTTCGCTCGGACTGTTGCGTGTCTGCCCTGAAGCGCCCACCAACTCCTTTCAGCTTCCAGGAGACTGGGGTGGTCTCCGCACCCCATCCCTATCAATTCAAGATTAATATGGACTACTAGACATACCGGTAGTATCTGCGCGCCCCAGCTCGAAGCTGAGTCGGGGGCCGAGATGACTCGTGTCGCGAGGTCAGACGGAAAATCCGCAAGTCCTCACACCGAAGTGGCGGTGCTGAAATGGCTGCCTTCGCAGGCGGAATACCTGCATCAACAGGCCGTGCGGTTGGCTCGGGCAGGGGGACCACAAGCCGCGGGGGTCCGTGAGCGCGCCGAGGCCAGCGCGAGCGCGCTGCGAGAGCTGCTGGACCCCGGGCAGCGCGCCGTGGTGGATGGCTATGCCAGCAATCGCACCACCCTGCTGGTGGTCGAGGGCATGCGAGAGGTGGGCGAGGGCGTCCCCGAGACGAGGCCGTCGCTCGAGTCCTTGAAGGTCGACTTCGATTGCCAGGTGCTCGCGTCACGCAGCCAGCTCCTGTTGAACCTCTGTGACAATCGCGCCTTCGCGTACGATTTGGATTACAATGAAATGGTCCGCATCGTCGGCAACTTCAAGGGGGGCGGCCAGCACAAGATTCCAGAGGAGCCCGCGCCCGAGGACGTGGAGCTCTCCTCCCACTCCGGGCTCGCGCTCGGCGCCCACACCGAGCCGCCGTATTACTGCTCGTTCCACGCGACGCAGCGGCGCTCCCCGGCGCCCTCGACGCTGATTCTGACGGCGCGGTGGAATCCGCTCCAGGAGCCGACCCAGGTCATCCCGGTGACGCCGGTGCTGGAGGCCCTGGGAGAGCCGGTGGTCGACGCGTTGACCCGCAAGCACTATCAATTCACCCGGCCCGACTCCTACGTCCCCGGTGACGAGGACGGCCGCGACGTCTCCATCGTGGACTACAACCCACACGGCGACTACGCGTTCCGGTTCAGCGCCTATCGCTTCTCCGCGTGCGCCGGGGCGCCGGAGACCGCGCACAGGGCCCTCGCCGCGCTGCAGGCCGGCATCGCGAACGCCGAGCGGCTCCAGGTGACGCTGGACTCCAGCAAGGCCATCCTCATCAACAACACCAAGGCCCTGCACTGCCGCGACAGCATCAAGGACAACCGGCGCATCCTCGTGCGACTGTTCGGCTACAACCGCTTCTCGACCGCCATCGTCCAGTCGACCGACCCGATGCTGGTCCAGGGCTGACCCCGCGACACCATGCCTCGACTCGACCACCTCTCCGTCATCGCACCCTCGCTCGTCGAAGGCATCTCACACCTCCGGGAGTGCCTGGGCCTCGACATCCCCTTCGGCCGCAAGCACATCCACATGGGCACGCACAATCACCTGCTCCGGCTGGGTGAGGCCGCCTATCTGGAGGTGATTGCCATCGACGAGGAGGCGCCGCCCCCCGCGCACCCCCGGTGGTTCGGGCTGGACGACCGCGCGGCGGTGCGGCGGGCGTGGGACGGCGGCAGGCGCCTGCGGGGCTGGGTGGCGAGCACCGACCACTTCGCCCGGGACCTGGCCCGGCACCCGGGCGTCTTCGGTGAGCCGCGCGAGTTCCACGCCGGCGCGTCCAGCTACTTCTTCGCCGTGCCCGTGGACGGCTCGCTGCCGATGGGGGGCGTCGTGCCCTCGCTCATCGACCGCAAGGGGGCACGCCCGACGCTCGCGCCCCAGACCGAGCGGGGCTGTGAGCTTCTGGCCTTCACGCTCGAGCACCCGGACCCGGCCGGCATCGCCCGGCTGTACGAGGCACTCGACATCCCTGGCGCGCCCGCCGTGAAGCACGGCGAGGCGCTCCGCTATACCGCGACGATTCGCACGCCGTCGGGAATCCGCATCCTGACTTGAACCCTGGGGTCGACGATGTCCAAGGTGGCTTCTCCCTTTCAGAAAGATGGCGGCGGTCTGGCGCTGTGTCCCTACGACGCGGAGCTCGACGCGCTGCTGGCCCGGGCCTCGGCCGACGAGCGTGAGCACATCGCGGCGGCACAGCGCGACCTGCGCGCGACGGCGCTCGACCACCGGCTCCAGTTCGACGCCAACCACGCCTATCCGGTGTGCCTGCGGCCGACCCTCATCGACGCGGACTGGGCCGCGGAGCTGAAGCTCGCCGGCGAGCGCTTCATCCGGGTGTTCGACGACGTGCTGGAGCTGTACCGCCACGACGACGAGGTCCGCGGGCTCTATCGCGGCTATGAGCCGGTGCGTGACTACCTGCTCGCGGCGCCCGGGTTCCGGCCGCTCACGCGCATCTGCCGCTTCGACGGCCTGGTGGCGCCGGACGGCCGCTACCTCATCCTGGAGACCAACACCGACTGTCCCGCGAACCTGTTCGCGTCCGGCATGGCGACGCGGCTGTGGCGCTCGCGGCCCAACCCCATCCTGGCCGCGTGGGGGCGCGACGTGGAGTGGGTCCCCCAGCCCATCGTGGAGACGCGCAACCTGTTCATCTCGGAGATGCTGGACACCTATCGCGCGGACAAGGGACGTGAGCCGAGCGAGGTCCGCATCGTCAACTACAACGGCCGCTTCACCAGCGAGACCGACCTCATCATCCAGGGCTTCGACGAGCGCGGCATCCACTGCGAGTTCATCGACCTGCGGGAGCTGGCGCCGGGCGCGGGCCACGTGACGCACCGGGGGACGCGCATCGACCTCGTCTACAACAAGTGGGACCTGCGCGACCTGGTCCGGTGCCCCGACGCCGCCCCCTACCTGCGCGCGGTGGCGGACGGAGACGTGGTCAGCGTGAACCCGCTGGCCTGCCAGTGGCTCTACGCGGACAAGTCCATCCTGGCGCTCCTGAGCGACCCGCGGTTCTGCGACCACTTCTCACCGGCGGACCGCCAGCTGTTCCAGCGCCACGTGCCGTGGACGCGCGTGGTGGCGCCCGGGCGCTCCATCTCCATGGAGGGCGACGCGGTGGACCTGTGCGACTACCTCCAGCGCAACAGGTCCCGCTTCCTGCTCAAGCCGACCAACGCCACGTGGGGCGACGGCATCGTGATTGGGAACAAGGCGCGGGAGGAGGACTGGCGGCGCGCCGTCGAGACCGCGGCGTCCGACGCCTCGTACGTGGCCCAGGAGTACATCCAGGGCCACGTCGTCCACTGTCCGGACCCGACGACGGGCGAAATCACCCAGCGCATCGCGGACCTCAACATGTTCATCTTCGGCGGCAAGGCGGTGGGCTTCCTGTCGCGGGCCAACCAGAGTCCCATCATGAGCCTCTACAAGGGCGGCGCGATGCTGCCGGTCCTGGTCGCGCGCCACCCGGCGTCATGAGTCCACCCCTCCCGGACGCCGCCGCGTGGCGGAGCATCTTCACGATTTCGTTCCTGGTCGGCATGTTCGCCGTCGCGGTGGGGGGCACGCCCGTGTTGCTCGGCGTGCTGCTGGCCCGCCAGGGCGTGGCCGACAGCGTGATTGGCATCTCCGCGGCGTGCAGCCCGCTGGGGCTGATTGCCTCGTCGTTCGTGATTCCGTGGGCGGCCGAGCGGTTCGGCGCGGTGCGCATCGGCGTCGCCAGCTGCCTGCTCGGCCTGACGGCGATGGTGGCGATGGCGCTCGTGCCCCAGCCGCTGCTGTGGATTGTCGCGCGCCTGCTGTGGGGCCTGGCGGTGGGCGGCTTCTACATCGTCAACAAGGCCTGGCTCGCGCAGCTCACGCCCTCGGGGCGCCGGGGCCGGGTGTTCGGCATCTACACGTCGTTCCTGTCCGCGGGCTTCGCGTGTGGGCCGCTGGTGGTGGCGCTGGTGGACTTCCGCTCGCCCCACTGCTTCGCGCTGCTCGGCGCCGCGTTCATCGCGTGCGCGCTGGGGGTGTTGCTCGTCCGCCAGCGGCTGCCGGACTTCCACGGCACGGCGCGCGCGCCGGTGCTCGGGGCGCTCGGCTTGATTCCGGCGGCGCTGCTGGCGGCCGCGTCGTTCGGCGCGTTCGACCACGCGTCCCTCGCGTTCCTGCCCCGGTTCGGGGCAGCGCATGGCACGAGCACCGCGGTGATGGGCATCGGGCTGAGCGTGCTGAACGTCGGCAACGTGGTGCTGCAGCCGCCCATCGGCTGGGCGTCCGACCGCTGGGGCCGACGCCCGGTGATGATGGGCTGCGCGTTGCTCACCGTGCTGGGCGGCGCCGCGCTGCCGTGGGTCATCGGCGTCGCGACGCCCCTGCTGTTCCTGTTCCTGTTCGTCTGGGGCGCGTGCGCCTACGGCACGACGACGGTGGCGCTGGCGTCCATCGGCGACCGCTTCAGCGGGGCGCAGCTGCTCAGCTGCAGCGCCGCCATGACGATGGCGGGCGGGGTCGGGGGTGTCGCCGGCTCCTCGGCCATCGGCGTGCTGCAGGACGTGTTCGGCACCCAGGCATTCCCTCGGGCGCTCATCCTCATCTTCCTGGCGCTGGCCGTGGTCGCGGCGCGCTCGATGCGGGGCGGCAGCCCGGCCACGCTGCCCGACGCCGCCGCCACCCGGTGAGCGCGCCCGCTCGCCGTCAGAGCGAGGCGGAGGGCTGACCGCCTTCCCGGGGCGTGACACCACCGCGGACGGAGCCGCGGAGGAGGTCCTCGAGCGTGGAGCTGATGGCGGCGCGGTAGCGGTCGAACGCGTCCACGCTCTTGGGCACATCGCAGATGATGGAGTGGAGGAAGAGCCCCTCCGCGTTGCGGAGGAACCACATGTTGCCCGTGTTGGAGTGCGAGGACTCGGGCATCGTCTTCGGCCGCCAGACGTCGAGCATGTCCGCGCCGGGCAGCTTCCGGTAGTCGAGGAAGGAGAAGAAGTTGACCGGGAACGGCCACGTCCGCAGGTGGAAGTACTGCGGCGCGAGCAGCTCCCAGACCTTCACGAAGGGCACGTCGACGTTGCGCAGCAGCTCCTTGAAGCTTGTCTGGACCCCCTCGACGACCTCCGGGAACGTCATCCCGTCGGCGATGGGGAAGCGGATGGCCAGGGTGTTGACGAACCAACCGAAGGACTTGCGCCAGCGGGGGTCCTTGCGCTCACCAATGGGCATGAACCCCCGGTACACCTGGGCGCCCGAGATGTCCCGCAGGGCCATGCCCACGACGGCCAGCATGCCGATGAACAGCTTCACGCCGCGCTCCTGGCAGAGGCGCTCGAACGCCTGCGCCCCCGCGTCGTCGAGCAATCGCACGGTGCTGTTGCGGGCCGGGTACATGCGGCCTGACTCGAGGCCCAGGTCGAGCGGGATGTGGGGGAACAGGTCCCCCGCGTCCGCGATGAAGGCACGCCAGTAGTCCAGCTCGGGGCTGTCCGCGGTCAGCTTCGAATAGCGGTGGCGCTGCACGTCCCCGAAGTCGAGGTAGCTCCCCGCCACCTCGGGGACCGGCGTCAGGCCCGCGGCCAGGGCGGCGTAGTCGCGCTGCACGTCCTCCACCGCGAAGACCAGGGAGAGGCCATCACACAGGATGTGGTCGAACCCCATGTAGACGGTGGCCTGCGACGGCTCCACCACCACGCCCATCACGAACAGCGGCCACGACAGCGTGTCGATGTCCCGGTTGAACGTGGCCTGGATGTGGGCCGTCACCGCCTCGCCCGACGCGAGGTGCCCCACGTCGGTGTGCTCCAGCCGGACCTGCGCGGGCGTCATGACGTCGCAGCGCAGGTCCCCGGCGATGAGCTGCTCGAACCCGCAGCGCAGCACCTCGTGCCGCTTCACGAAGTGCAGCAGCGCCGCCTCCAGCGCGGCCAGGTCGAGCGGGCCGGGGATGCGGAACGACAGGCCAATCCAGTAGTCCTCCGAGACGTGCTCCTGCCGGGCCGACACCGCGGCCGCGAAGTGCTTCTCCTGGTTGTAGGAGGCGGGCCGGTCACCGGCCGAGAGCGAGGCGAGCGTGTTCGCGGCGGGGCGCAGTCGCCATTCGTGGACATGGCCGGCGTGGAACCCCGCCTCTTCGAGGGGGAGCTGATGCATGGAGGAAGTCCTTTCCGCGGTCTTTCGCGTGTTCGGCGCCTCGCGGACGCGAGTTCGCGTCAGTGCGCCCTGCACAGAGGCTGTGATTGCCATTCGGCACGGACAAGCCCTCTTCCGCGCCGTGTCGGGTGCATCCAGTTGGGGGCGACGCGAGACTGGAGGTGACGTCTGCCATTGCCCCCGGGATGCGGGTGAGCCGGAACACCAGGCCGAGGCAGTGTGGAGCAAGCCCCACTTCGAACGGGTGACGGTGCTACGGGCTTTCCACGCGCGCACCGGTCCGGAGTATGCAGCACGCATGACTCATCCTGATTTCGACCCGCAGCTCGCCCCGCTCCTCGCCCCGCTCGAGGGGTACGTCCCCTTGAAGATGACGCTGGAGCAGCTCGAGCACTTCCGCCGACTGAGCGACGTGACGCGGGAGGCGCTCATCGGGGACGCGCAGGTCGACTGCGTCGACCACACCATCCCGGGATATCGAGGCGACGACATCGTCGTCTCCGTCATCTCCCGCAAGGGGCACTCGGTGGCCGGGCCCGCCGTCTACCACATCCATGGTGGTGGCATGGTGATGGGGACCCGCTTCGCCGGAGCCCGGCCGCTGGTGGACTGGGCGCTGCGCCATGACGCCGTCTGCGTGAGCGTCGAGTACCGGCGGGCACCCGAGCACCCCGCGCCCACGCTGGTGGAGGACTGCTACGCGGGCCTGGAATGGATGGCCGCGAACGCGAAGTCGCTGCGCTTCAATCCCCACCAGCTCGTCATCTTCGGCGGCAGCGGCGGGGGCGGGCTCGCGGCAGGGACCACGCTGCTCGCCCGGGACAGGCAGGGGCCTCGGCTGCTCGGCCAGCTGCTGCAATGTCCCATGCTGGACGACCGCAACGAGACGACCTCCGCGCATCGGTACGACGGCGTCGGCGTCTGGGACCGGACCAGCAACCTGACCGCGTGGCGCGCCGTGCTGGGAGACCGGCTCGGCGGTCCGGAGGTGTCCCCCTACTCCGCGCCCGCGCGGGCCTCCGACCTGAGCCGGCTGCCGCCCACCTTCATCGACGTGGGAGGCGCGGAGACGTTCCGGGATGAAGCCGTCACCTACGCGAACCGGATCCTGGCGGCGGGGGGCGAGTGCGAGCTGCACGTCTGGGGTGGCGCGTTCCACGGCTTCTACGACATCGCCCCCCAGTCGGCGCTGGCGCGGGCGTGCATCGCGGCGCGGGACTCGTGGCTCGCGCGGATGTTCGCGCGCGACGCCACCCACCCCGTGACGGGGTAGACTCCGAGCCCCCCTCGCTTGGAGTCCCCTGGATGAGAACCGTCCCCCTCGTCGTCCTCCTCCTGCCGCTGTCGGGCGTCGCCGCCACGAAGAACGTGACCACCGTGGCGGAGCTGCAAGCCGCGCTGTCCTCCGCGAAGGCGGGGGACGACATCGTGCTCGCGGATGGCACCTACACGGTGAATGCGAACCTCAACTGCGCGGCGGAGGGCACGGATGCCCAGCCCATCACCGTGCGAGCGGCGAACCGGCACGCGGCGCTCATCCGCTTCAACGCCACCGAGGGCTTCAAGGTGTCGGGGCGCGCCTGGGTCTTCGACGGGCTCACCATCGAGGGCATCTGCGCCCGCGACCAGGACTGCGAGCACGCGTTCCACGTCACCGGCCACGCGGAGGGCTTCGTGCTGCGCAACAGCCGCGTGCGCGACTTCAACTCCCAGCTCAAGGCCAACGCGACGAAGAACACCAGCGGCGTCTTCGAGATGCCCCACCGGGGGCTCATCGAGCGCAACGACATCTACGACACCCGCCCGCGCGTGACGGGGACGCCCGTCAACAAGCTCAACATCGACACGGGCGACGACTGGGTGGTGCGCGACAACGAGGTGCACGACTTCTCCAAGCAGGGAGGCATCTCCTACGGCGCTTTCATGAAGAGCGGCGGCAAGCGGGGGCTCTTCGAGCGAAACCGCGTCCTGTGCGCCCGGGACCGGCCGGCCTCGGACACGCGAATCGGCCTGTCCTTCGGCGGCGGAGGCACGGGCGCGGCGTTCTGTGCGCCGGCCTTCGACGCGACGGTGCCGTGTGACCCCGAGCACTCGGATGGCATCATCCGGAACAACATCGTCGCCAACTGCTCGGATGTCGCCGTCTACCTGAACCGGGCCGCGCGCACGCAGGTGCTGTTCAACACCTTCATCGCCACGACGGGCGTGGACTTCCGCTACGCGTCCTCCACCGGCGAGGCCCACGGCAACGTGTTGTCGTCCGTCATCCGAAACCGCGACAACGGCCGCTTCACCGCGGGGACGAACCTGACGAACGTGGCCACGGGCACGTGGACGTCCTGGTACGTGGCGCCGGTCCAGGGCGACCTGACGCTGAAGGGCCCGGTGACGCAGTTGGTGGGCGCCGCCGCCCCCAGCGCCTCCGTCACCGAGGATTTCTGCCAGCGGCCCCGGCCCACGTCCGGCAACTCCACGCTGGGGGCGCTGGAGCACTCGCTCGGCGACTGCGCGCCCGTCACGCAGCAGCCTGACGCGGGCACGCCGGACGCGGGCACGCCGGACGCGGGCGGAGGAACCCCGGACGCGGGCGGAGGCACTCCGGACGCGGGCGGCGGCGTGACGGACGCGGGCACGAACCCGGACACGGGCTCCCCCGACAAGGACAGCGGCGGTTGCGGCGCCAGCCCGGGTCTGTGGCCGCTGCTCCTCGTGCTGCTCCTGCCGTTGAGCCTGCGGCGACGGTTGCGTTAGCGGCTGTCTTCCATTCCGGCCCGTGGGTGACCTGCCCACGGGCCAGGCGGGCCCCAGGGCGTGAACACTGGCGGAGCCAGTCATGACGCGCTATTGGCAAGCGCCAGCTCCACCATGGTTGCCTCCACACCTGATTCGGGCCCCGAGCGCCCGCGACCTCGACTGGCACCGCTCGCGCTGCCGCTCGTGGTCCTCCTCTGGCTGCTGCTCGTCGTCACCCCCGTCTGGCTTCAGGCCGCGCGGGCCTGTTTCCCGAACTTCGACCTGGGCATCTATTCCCAGGCAGTGGCGCGTCTGTCGTTGGCCCAGCCCAACCCGTGGATCAGCGCGCGCCAGGTGTTCATCTTCAATGACCACTTCGACCCCATCCTCTGGGTGGCACATCCGCTGGCGCGGCTCCTCCCGCCCATGTGGGCGGCGCTGGTCGTCGAGGCCCTCTTCGTGCTGCTCACCGTGGCGCCCCTGCTCTGGCTCCAGGCAAAGGGACTGCTGAGCCGCCGCGCCATCGTCCTGCTCACAGCGCTCCTGCTCTTGAGCCCCAGCGTGGTGGAGGCCCTGAAGTTCCCCGCCCACCCCACGACGTGGTCCGTGCTGCCCTGGGTGCTGACAGGCGTGGCCTTCCATCTACGACGCCCGGGGCTGCTGCTCGCCTCGCTGGTCCTCCTCTTCTCCTGCAAGGAGGAGTTCGCGTTCGGCGGCGTCATGTTGACGCTCGCGCTGCTCCTGCGGGGCGAGCGCCGCCTCGCGGCGGGCGTGGGCGCGCTGTCACTCGCCTGGCTCGCGGGCGTCTACGGGCTGCGCCCCTGGCTGCTGGGCCCCACCGTGGACTACGGCTTCCGGCTGAGCCAGGGAATGGAGGGAGGGTGGCCGCACTACCTCTCGCTCCGGCTGGCGCCGCCCCACCTGTCACGCATGGGCACCCTGGTGCTGCTGTTCGTCCCGCTGGGACTCTGGGCATGGCGCGAGCGCGTGAGGCCGGACTGGGCCTGGCTGCTGGTGCTCCTGCCGATGCTGGGCATCCGCTTCCTCGCCATGTCCTGGCGGTTCCACTACGGCGTGTCGCTCGTGGCCGCGGCGCTCATGGGCTTCCTGCCCGTCCTCCGTGCCCGGAGGCCGCCCGCGTGGGTCCTCGCCTCCACGGGCGTCATCCTCCTCGCCAGCAACGAGCCGAACCTCCGGAAGCTCACGAGCACCCTCACCTCCCCGATGACGGCTCCGCGTCACTGCCCCGCGACACCGGAGCGACTGGCGAGCCTGGCGCGGGGCGTGGACCTGCTCCAGCAGCACCGCGAGGGCTCGGCGCTGCTCGGCAGTAACCTCGTCGCGCCGCTGGCGGACCGCGACGACCTCTACGCCGTGGGAGGTCCCCAGCCCGACGAGGGGCGCGTCCACGAATGGGTCTTCATCGAGAAGCCACCCCATGGCGACGTCTGGCCCCTCACGCCCGAGCGGGTGAGCGAGCTCATCGACGTGTGGCGCAAGGACGCGGGCACCCGGGTCCTCATCGACGACGAGCACGTCTTCCTGGCCCGAGGGCGCTTCACGGCGCACCGCTGACGCGCGTCTCGAAGAGGGTCCCCGTGAGGCCGTCGGTGAAGACCTTCGAGGGCGGCAGGCCGAACATCCCTCGGAACAGCCGGGAGAAGTGCGCCGAGTCGTAGAAGCCCGCGGCGTGCGCGACCTCGGTGAGGCTCCTCCCCCGGAGCGCGAGCGCCGCGGCCGCCTGCATCCGGTGCCACGCGCGATACGCCCCCATCGGCACGCCGACCTGCTCGCTGAACCGGTGCTCGACGAGCGAGGTCGAAGCCCCCACCCGCCGCGCCAACCCCACCGCGTCCGCGGGCGCCGACTCCCGCGTGGGAGCAGCAAGCCACGCGGCGACCCGCGCGATGCGCGCGTCGACCTCCCGCGGGCAAGGCCCCAGGTGCAGCGCCTGCTGGAAGAGCTCCGTCCAGGGCTGCGGGTGTCGCGCACCGAGGGCGGTCTCCACGGCCGCGCGCACCGCGCTCGCGTCGACCTGATGGCGCAGCTTCACGCCGGGCTCCAGGAACAGCACCGCGGCGCGCCCACCCTGGAAGTCGAGCGCGTGCCATTGCCACCCCCGCACGAAGGTGGCCTCGTGCTGCCCGACACGACCGTCGCCGTCGACGAGCTCGAACGCATCATCCAATCCCACGAGCACGGCGTTGGCGGCGAACCGATGCCGGGGCAACTCGTGGAAGCGGCCGACGTAGAGCGCTCGACCTCCGCCCAGCAACAAGTGGCTCCGCATCTGCAGAATCATACAAGCCGGCCCGTGGCGCCGCACCTAGCGTGGCTTCGTGAAACAAGCCGCTCCCCTGCCCGCCACGCACCGAGGAGGCCCCATGGCCGAGGTCCACCCGTCCCTCCCCCAGATGATTCTCGACCGGGCGAACGCGTCGCCGCATCGCGTCGCGTTCCGCGTCAGACATGACGACACCTATGTGGACCACCGCTGGTCGGAGCTGCTGCCGCGAATCGAGGCACTCGCCGCGGGGCTGTTGAGCGCGGGCACGGTGGACGACGGCGCGTGCATCACCCTCGTCGGCAACACCTCGATGGCGTCCTGTCTCGTCGACTTCGCGGCCCTGCGCGTCGGCCTCAAGACGGTGCCCGTCTACGCCAGCCTGCTGCCCGAGGAGGTGGGCTACATGCACGTGGACACCGCCGCGCAGCTCATCGTCGTGGACGACGCGAACCAGCTCGACAAGGTGCGCGCCTTCCGTGCGGGCTTCACCTTCTTCGACCGGCACTACCCACCCGACGCGCTCCCCGCGCGCGCCAGGGTGGTGGTCATCCACCCGGCGGGGCTTGCTCCCGCCGATGACTGGGAGAGCCTGGAGGCGCTCGAGGCTCGCGGGCGCACCCGACGGGCGGAGCTGGAGGACGAGGTGCGCCGCAGGGCGTCGCTGATTCGACGCGAGCACGTCGCGACCTTCACGTACACGTCGGGGACCACCGGCGCGCCGAAGGCGGTGATTCAAACCCACGACAACATGCTGGCGATGCTCGAGGACGTCGGCACCGCGCGGCTCCTGGATGACAACGTGCTCACGCACGGCCTGTTCCTCTTCCTCCCCGCCGCGCACTCCTTCGGACGCATGGTGGAGTTCGCGGGCCCCTTCTTCGGCGCGCCGCTGGTGATGTCGTCGGTGCCCACGCTGGCGGCGGACCTGGTCGCCTCGCGCCCGGGCTTCTTCCCCGCGGCCCCGCGCATCTTCGAGAAGATGATGGCGAAGGTCACCAGCACCATCGAGGGCGAGCGGGGCTTGCGCCGCTGGATGCTGGACTGGGCCCTGGGCGTGGGGCGCCGCGCCGCGACCCACGGCAAGTCCCGGCCCCTGTGGCTGGAGGCGCAGCGGGCCCTGGCGGACCGGCTCGTGCTGTCGAAGCTGCGCGCGCGCCTGGGCCTGGACCACGCCTCCGTGCTCCTGTCCGGCGCCGCCGCGCTTCGCGTCGACGTGCAGCTGTTCTTCCTCTCGCTCGGGCTGACCATCCTGGAGGCCTATGGGCTCACGGAGACATGTCCCGGGCTCACCATCAATCCCAGGGAGGACGTGCGCCCTGGCACGGTGGGACGCGCGTTCTCCCGCTGCCAGCTCAAGGTGGACGCGGATGGCGAGCTGCTCGCGCGCGGACCGAACATCTCACGGGGCTACCTGAACCGTCCGGAGGCCACGGCGGAGGCCTTCGATGCCGACGGGTGGTTCCGGACCGGAGACCTCGCCTCCATCGACGCGGAGGGCTTCGTCCGGGTGACGGGGCGCAAGAAGGAGCTGCTCAAGACGAGCGGCGGGAAGTACGTGGCGCCGCTGAAAATCGAGGCGCAGCTCAAGCGACACCCGCTGGTCCAGGAGGCCGTCGTGCTGGGCGACGGACGCAACTACTGCACGGCCATGTTCGCGCTCGACCCGGAGATACTCGCCATGGTGGCCCAGCGAGAGGGCATCCCCGCCGACCCCGCGCACCCGCGCATCAACGACATCCTGAAGGCCCTGGTGGAAGAGACCAACGCGGGCCTGGCGTCCTTCGAGCGCATCAAGACGTTCCGTGTCTCCCCGGGCCCGTTCACGGTGGATGGCGGCGAGCTCACCGCGTCGCTCAAGGTCAAGCGCCACGCCGTCACCCGCAAACACTCGGCGCTCATCGAGTCGATGTACGGGGCCTAGGCGTCGTCAACCCGCCTGGGCTCGCCTAAGTTATCCCCGCACTTCGCGCATTCCGCGCGAATCAACTGGAGATGGTCATGCGAGCAATCCTGGCAATCGCGGTGGCGTTCGGACTGACGGCCTGTGGGGGCGTGGAGACGGGTGAGCCGATGGCGCCCGAGGCCACCGAGCAGGCGTCGTCGGAGCTGGCCGGCAGTTGCGAGGCCCTCGTCGGGACCTTCTGTCGCCCCGGAGCGTTCACCTCCTGCACCTGGTCCGACGGCAACCTGGGCGAGTGCGAGTGTCAGCGCACGCCCTTCAACAAGTGGCTCTGCTACTAGCCTTCACGCCGTGTCAGTCCCGTTGATTCCGTCCCGAGGCAGGCAGACGGAATCAACGGACCTGCCTCAGGGCTCGGTGGAGAAATGTGGGCGACACACCCACAGAAGGGTGCCTAGAATCAGGCCTCCCCGCCGCTGAAGGTCGACTCCGCTGAACACCACCGAACCGCGCCACCTGGCCGGCCTGGACCTGCTCCGGTGCCTGGCCATCTTCATCGTCGTCCTCTTCCACTACCCACGCCCCGAGGGACACGAGTCCTACCGGATGCTCGCCAACTTCGGCTGGACGGGCGTGGAGCTGTTCTTCGTGCTGAGCGGCTTCCTCATCGGCTCACAGCTGATGGAGCCGGTGTCGCGCGGCGAGGCGCCATCCCTGAAGCGCTTCTACCTGCGGCGCTCGCTGCGCATCCTGCCGCCCTACCTCATCGTGCTGGCGCTGTACCTCTTCGTCCCCGCGTGGAGCGAGCGTCCGGTGGAGACGCCCGCGTGGCGCTTCCTCACCTTCACGCAGAACTTCGGACTGCGCCTGAATGGCTTCTCCCATGCGTGGTCGCTGTGCGTGGAGGAGCACTTCTACCTGGTGCTCCCGCTCACCGTGCTCGCGCTGCGAGGACGCGTCCGGGCCGCGCACCTGCTCGTGGGCGCTGGGGCGTTGATGCTCGGCGGAATGCTCCTGCGGGCATGGCTGTGGCAGCGGCACTTCTCGATGCTCTCGCCCGAGGACACCGCGTGGCGCGGCTACGACACGCTGCTGTACTACCCGACCTACGCGCGACTCGACGGCCTCTTGTGTGGCGCGATGCTCGCGGCGCTGCGCGTCTTCCGCCCCGCGACCTGGGAGCGCTGGACCCGAGGGGCGCGCGCGGGCGCCCTGGCCGGAGCGGGCCTTGCGTGCCTGGGCGTCGTGTTCTGGCTGAACGAGGAGCACTTCCGCTACCTCGCCCACACGATGCTCGCCTTCCCCCTGACGTCGCTGGGCTACGCGGCGCTGCTCGCGGCCATGGCGAGCCCCACCGCGTCGCGCGTGTGCGCCCGCATCCCCGGGGTGAAGACCTTCGCGCTCTTGAGCTTCACCATCTACCTCACGCACAAGGCCCTGCAGGCCGGAGCGCGCGTCGCGCTGGAGCCCTACGGCCTGGACGCGTTCCACCCGCTCACGTTGCTGGCCGGCGCGGCGGCGGTGCTGCTCGCGTCCCTCGCGCTGCACCACGGCGTGGAGCGCCCCGCGCTGAAGTGGCGCTCACGGCTGGAGGCCCGGCTCTCCCACGAGCCCACGCCGCGGCCCGCCCTCCGTTAGCCCGGGGCCCCTCCACGGAGGCCCCCGGGACTACGGACGCTGCACGGGGCGGGACATGGGCGCGGCGGCGGGGCGCGGCGTCTCCTGGAGCAGGCGCAGCGCCCGCTCCAGCACCTCGTCCCGGCCCGCGCGCACACCCGCGAGCGTGGGGCGCACCGCCACGTGCGGCGTGAGCCCCTTGCGCTGGAGCTGACCGCCGTCCGCGTGCCGGGCATCCATGCCCGTGAAGCTCATCCAGATGCCGCCGGGCAGCACCGCGTACGTCATGTTCCCGTTGGCGCCGGCGGTGGGGCTCCCGACGAAGGTCGTCCCGCTGGTGACCTCCAGCATCAGCCCCAGGTGCTCCGCCTGGCTCACGGCGCGCTCGTCGATGAGCGTCACGGTGCGGCCCCGGTACACCGGCACGTCCGCGGTGGGCAGCGCCTGCACCAGGGCCATCCGGCCGTTCACCAACGTGGAGCCCGCGACGACGGGCACCTCGAAGCGGGACCAGGTCTTCGCGCGCTTCACGTTGAGGTACGGCGCCAGCGTCCCCGCGGTGCCACGCGGGTAGCCTCGCAGGTCGAACACCACGGCCCGGGTGGTCTGGACCTTCCGCATGACCTCCGGCACCTCGTCGGCCCCCAGTTGCGAGAGGTTCACGAGGGCGATGTTGCCCTCCAGCAGTTTGAAGGGCTCATGGGGGCGCTCCGGCCGGGAGAACGCGGCGGGCCGCTTCACCTTCACCTCCCGACGCCCCTTCTCGTTGAGCACGGTGAAGGTCGCCTCCGAGTCCGGGGGGCCCGCGAGCGCCAGGTAGACGTGGTACAGCCGGGTCGCCGCCTCGGTGGAGGCCTGGTGGACGGCGTCGATGCGGCGGACGCGCTCGTCGAGGAGCTCCGCGTCCACCTTCTCGATGACGTCCCCCACCTGGAGCCCCTGCGCGAGCGAGGCATTGGTCACGGACGTGATGACCACCTTCCCATCGAGGTCGAGCACCTCGACGGGCGCGGCGATGCCGCCCCAGATCTCCCTGAACGTGGGGTGGCCGCTGAGCGAGACGTGCCCGTCGCGCAGCTCCCGCGCGGACTTCGCCACCTCGAGCGCGTACGCCTTCGCGTCCTGGGCGGCCTCGAAGCGCTCCAACATCCCGGGGAGCGCCTGGCTCCAGTCCACGTCCATCAGGTGGCGATAGGGGAAGAACAGCTCCACCACGTTCCACAGCCGCACGGCCGCCAGCAGGCGCAGCTCGCGCGAGGGGTACGGGGACTCCGCGTAGGCGTTGTCCGGGCGCCACTGGGCCTCGGGCCGCGCCGGGGCGCTCGGGCCCTTGGGCTTGGACTTCTGATTCGCCAGCGCCAACGCGCGCGTGTAGGCCGCGTCCGGGGCGGACAGGTCCGCGCGCGCCGGCACCTCCGCGTCGAGCCCCAGCGGCAACACCGTCTCGCTGGTGCGGACCGTGGCGACGAGCGTGCTCCCCAGCGGCACTTCCTGCGTGTCCACGGCCAGCGCGTCCGTCACCGGGCCCTCGCCCACGAAGAGCGCGCGTCCCGAGGCGCGCAGCGCCAGCACCTTCGGCGAGACGACGCTCCGCGCATCCAGGAGGAAGACGACGCGCGCGAACTTCTTGCCGGCGTTGCCCTCCACCACCGAGCTGACGTCCTGGTTGAAGGCCGTGGTGTAGGGCGAGTCCATTCCCGTCTGGGCCTTGTAGCCACCGTGGAGCGAGGAGCGCGAGCCCGGCACGGACAGCTCGCCGTCGATGAAGAGGGGCAGCATCCAGTCCGCGGCGTTGGAGGCGCTCCAGGCCGCCGCCTCGTCGAAGCCTCGCATGCGCATGTCGACGACGGCGGCGCGCGCCTTGCGCACGGGCCCCCAGAGCTTCTCGCCCAGGCCCCAGAAGGCCTGGGGGCCCTCGGGCGTGGCGAGGTTGCGCAGGTCCAGGACGACCACGTCCTTCTCCAGGCCCAGGAGGGGCCGGAGCGTCGGCGGGGCCAGCGCCGCGGGCGGACGCGCGCTCTTCACGCGGGTGGCGGGGTCCTCGAGCGCGCCGAGCATCGACTGGACGGCCTCGGCGAACGCCTCGTCGCTGGTGGCGGCCTCCACCTTCGGCACCGCCGCCAGGAAGGCCGCGTCCCAGTCGATGCGCCGCGACAGCATCCACGGGTGGCGATAGCGCACCTGCCCCCAGAGCTCGCCCAACGCGCTGAGTCGCTGGAGCCTCAGCTGTGCCTGGGCCTCCTCCGGCTTCGAGGGGGCCTCCGAGGCCATCGCTCCCGAAGCCAGCAGAAACGCCAGACACAGTCCCAGCCTCGAGCCCAGGTCCTGGTGCCGCATGCAAGTCCTCCTCGTGTTCCAACCAGCGAGCGAGGACTCTAGAGCGACCCGGAGCCGGAGTCGCGGGCCCGGTGCGCCTTCAGGATTCGCACGAAGCTCTCACGCTGACGTGCCTGGGAACGACGCAGTGGGTCCAGACTGGCGATCCAGAACGCGTCGAACAACGTCGGGTCCTCGCCGACCACCTCGACGAGCGCCTCGATGAAGTTGCGGACCCGCGCCGGCTCGCGTCGCGCGGAGGCAGGCACGAGCCGCCATTCCCGCTCCACCACCTCGCGGACCGCGTCCTCCTCGAAGACGACCACCCGGAAGACGATGCAGAGCGACCGGTCCGGGCGCTCCTCGGTGCTGAACCAATGGAGGAGCTTGTTGTCCGACTCGAGCCTGGGCCGTCCCTCCAGGGACGCCTGGAGCGCCTCCGCCGAGAGCTCCTCGCCGGGCAGGGGCGGCTCGCTGACGAGCTCCTCCGGCAGCAGGTCGAGCGCGGGGAGGTCCGGCGTGCCCTCGGGTGAAAAGCGCACGGAGCTGAACCGCTTGCCGTCCCCGCCGACGTAGGTCGAGAACGCGTCGAGCCGACGCGCCTCCACATCGAAGACATAGACATAGGACACGCTCCCGGTCTCATCCGGCGCGACCGGTAGGCCCGGGCTCTCCTCCGAATAGCGCTCCTCCTCCGTCTCGTCCTTCCCACCCATGCAGGTGGACCAACCCCAGGGGGCGTCATCGATGAGCCGCGCCACCACGGCCTGGAGGTCGCCGCGGGCGCGCTCGACACACGCCATCAGGTGTTGCCCGAGGCCCGTGGGATAGCCATCCCAGTGATGATAGACACCGCGCCAGGGCCGAGAGGAGACGTGCTCGGGAATCTCCGAGCCCGACGTGTACACAGCGATTGCACCACGGGTCGACATGGGGCCGGAGTGTAGCGTCCAGCCCTCACGGCCTGTCGGACAATCACGCCTTCCAAGCGAAGTCACGCCTCACGGCCGGATGCCCAAAAGCGCCAGACGCAGCACCCGGCGCGCGGTGGGGGCATCCTGCTCGTTGGCGACCGCGATGGCGTTCACGAGCCGCAGCAGGTCCTCCGCCGTGGCGCCGGAGTGAATCGCGCCCGCCGAGGACGCCCGCGCCACCAGCCCGTTCAACACCTCGAGCAGCATGTCCGTGCAGCACAGCTCCCAGGGTGACAGCCCCTCCGGGCCCGCGAGCAGCGCGGCGGCGAGCCCGCGGTGCGTCGCCGTGTAGACCGTCACCTCCTCCAGCCAGGCCGCCAGCTCCGCGGCCGGATTCCTGCCCGGCTGAGCGGACGCCATCGCACACAGGTGCGCGACGCCCTCCCGGAACACCACCTCCAACAACGCCTGCCGCGTCGGGAAGTGTCGGTGCAGCGTCGCCGAGCCCACCCCCGCCCGCCGCGCAATCTCCTCGAGCGACGCCTGCGCGCCATCCCGCGCGACCAGCTCCGAGGCCGCCGCGACGATCCGCTCCCGGTTGCGCTGGCCATCCACTCGCAATGACTTCACGCGCTCCACGACACCTGTCTCCTCACCGCGACGCGCCCCCACAACCGGGGGAGCCCTCCACATTCAACCACGGAATGGCACGGGGGGACGCCACCTGCCGTAGGGCCGCCGTCACCCAGGCGGTTCGGGACCCAGGCCCCCCGTGTCTCCCGCTCGCCCGCAATGGCAGTCAGCGCTCGACATGGACACACACACGAGTTCCATCCATCCGGGGATTTCCTGTCAACACGCTGTTTCATTTCGATTCATTTCAGGAAATCCAAGCCAGTACCACTTAGATTGATTTTGCGGCAAAACATCGGCTCGGCCGCTAGCATAGACATCCCGCCGGGCATGACGGGCGTCCGCCCATTCCTGGCGTCTTCCTTCAAGGACTCATCACTCATGTCACACCCTCGCACCCTCTTTGTGCGCGCTCTTCGGGGCGCGTTGCTGTCCTCCGTGTTGCTCGCCGCCCCTGCCCTCGCCGAGGAGACGCACTGGGGCTATGCGCAGACCGTCGACCCCGAGCACTGGGGCGAGGTCGCCGGTGGCGCGCTGTGTTCCACGGGCATCCAACAATCCCCCGTGGCGCTGTCCACCTCCGGGGCCACGCACACGAATGTGCAGGCGCCCAGCTTCCACTACGGCACCAGCCAGGTGCGCATGGTGAACAACGGACACACGGTGCAGTTCAACTACGACGTGGGCAGCACCCTGCGCCTGGGCGACCAGGAGTACAAGCTGGCGCAGTTCCACTTCCACACGCCCAGCGAGCACACCCTGAACGGCGTGCACCATCCGCTCGAGGTGCACCTGGTGCACACCGACGCGGCGGGGACGCCCAGGGTCGTGGTGGGCGTGCTCATCGAGGAGGGCCTGGTGAACGCGGCGCTCTTCACCGCCTTCCGGCACCTGCCCCGTCACGAGGGTGAGACCAGCACGCCGCTGGGCGCGCTCATCAACGCCAGCGCGTTCCTGCCGTTCAACCGGGCGTTCTTCCACTACGCGGGCTCACTCACCACCCCCCCGTGCAGCGAGGGGCTGCAGTGGTTCGTGATGAAGAACCCCATCCAGATGTCCGACTCGCAGATCGCCGCCTTCGAGCGGCTGCCGCACCTCAACCCGAACAACCGCCCCGTGCAGCCGCTGAACGGCCGCGACGTGGGGCTCCAGTCCGCGCACTGAGGTCAGGCTCGGGGGCACTCCAGAAGCTTGGGGGGCCCCCACCCTGTTCAATCCGCCGACAAGCGGTGGGGTCCCCCGCTTTCGACCCGTCCGTCCTTCAGGGACCCGACAGACGTCGTGTTGAGACAGAGCTCGAGGCGGCCCAGAGGATGCCGCCCTGTTTACAGACAAGCACTGCCAGCCGAGGCAGGTGCGGAATCCCGCTGCCTTGACAAACGGGGGGCCCCTCCGTATTCAACGACCATAAACGGTGGGGTCCCCCACTTACGAGAGGAGCCGCCGATGCGCCGCCACCCGACTGTCCTCGTCACCGCCGCCACGGGGAGACAGGGCGGAGCCACGGCCCGGGCCTTGCTGACCGAAGGCAGCACCTCGGTGCGTGTATTGGTGCGCAATCCGGAAGGGCCCAACGCCAGGGCGCTCGCGGCGGCGGGGGCCGAGCTCGTGGTGGGAGACCTGGACGACCTCGCGTCACTGCGCGCCGCCTGCGCGGGGGTCCAGGGGGTCTTCTCCATGCAGTCCCCCATCGTCTCCGCGACGGGCGTCGACTTCAGCAAGGAGGTCCAGCAGGGCAAGAACCTCATCGAGGCCGCGCTGGCCGAGCGCGTGGAGACGTACGTGCACACCGCGACGTCCGGCGTCGGGGACCACCGGAACATCGAGGGTTGGGCGGAGGGACGCTGGAAGGAGCACGAGGTCTACTGGGAGAACAAGCTCGCCACCTGTGAGCGCGTCCGGAGCGCCGGGTTCAGGCACTGGACGCTCATCCTGCCGGCCACCTTCATGGACCACGCGATGCTGGACACGTCCGCCTTCGTCGACGGGCACCGGTGGGTGACGGTGCTCGAGGCGGATCGGCCCATTCCCTTGATTGCCCCGGAGGACGTGGGCAACGCGTCCGCGGCGGCCCTCCTGAACCCCGCGCGGTTCCACGGGGTGACGCTGCAGCTCGCGGGCGACGTGCTCACGCCCCGGCAGATGGCGGAGGTCCTCTCCCGCGTCGATGCAAAGACCTACACCGTCCAGTCCAGCACCATCGAGGAGGCCGTCGCCGCGGGCCTCCATCCCGGCGTGGCGCGAGGGCTGACCTACATGAACGTCGCCCCCGCGCTGGCCCGGCCCGAGCTCGCCAGCGACCTGGGGCTCTCGCTCATGCGCTTCGAGCCCTGGTTGCGCCAGCGCCGTATCCAGGCACCCCGTGAGGCGCTCAGTACGGGCTCGCCGTCGGGCGGATGATGATTTCGCTCACGTCCACGTCCGCCGGCTGGCTGATGGCGTAGGCGATGGAGCGGGCGACGGCTTCGGCGGGAATCGCCACCTTGCGGAACTCACGCATCACGTCGCGCGCGTTCGAGTCGCTGATGCTCTCCGCCAGCTCCGACGTGGTGACGCCCGGGGAGATGACCGTCACGCGGATGTCCCCGCCCACCTCCTGACGCAGCCCCTCGGAGATGGCCAGCACCGCGAACTTCGTGGCGCAGTACACCGCCGCCGTCGGACTCACCGCGTGCCCGCCGATGGACGACAGGTTGATGACCTGCCCGGACTTCTGCCGCTTCATCACCGGCAGCGCCGCGGCGATGCCGTGCAGCACGCCCCGGATGTTCACGTCGATCATCCGGTCCCACTCGTCCACCTTCAGCTTCTCCAGCAGCGACAGCGGCATCACCCCCGCGTTGTTGATGAGCACGTCCAGCCGCCCGAACGCCTCCACCGTGAAGCGCACGAAGCCCTCCACGTCCTCGCGCTTCGTCACGTCCACCGCGCGCACCCGCACCTCGCCTCCCGCCGCCGTCAGCTCCTTCGCCAGCACCTCCAGCCGCTCCTGCCGGCGCGCGCCCAGCACCACCTTCGCGCCCTGCTGGGCAAGCAGGCGGGCCGCCGCCTCGCCGATTCCGCTGCTCGCTCCGGTGATGGCCACCACCTTGCCCTGGATGTTCGTCGTCATGTGCACGTCCCTCGATGGATTGCCCGGTGCCAGGAGGGCGCCGGGGACATGCACACCTTCTCAACCGAGGGCCTGGGGGCGTTATCCGGATGCTCGCCGGCTCTTGCCTAATCCTGCACGGGACGTTTGACTGCCTGCCATGAAGCGCGCCCCACCCTCGGCGTCCGCCCCGAATCCCAGCCTGGACGAGCTGGCGACGCTCCTCGCGCGCCACACGCCCGCGGACGGCATCCACGCCACCGCCATCCCCCGGCTCTCGCTCATCCGCGCCTCCGCCCCCACCCCGGAGCTGCACGCGCTGCAGGCCGCCGCGCTGTGCATCGTCGCGCAGGGCCGCAAGCAGGTGCTGCTCGGTGACGACGTCTATGTCTACGGGACGGACCAGTGCCTGGTCGCCTCCATGGACCTCCACGTCACCGGCCAGGTCATCGAGGCGACGCCCGCCAGGCCCTACCTCTGCTTCCGGCTGGACCTGGAGCCCGGCCAGCTCAGCAGCCTGATGATGGAGGCGGCGCTGGAGGCGCCCGAGGACCGCGGCGTGGCCCGGGGGCTCGCGCTGGGCCCGGTGGCGGCACCGCTCCTGGACGCGACGTCGCGGCTCGTGCGGCTCCTGGACACCCCGCGCGACATCCCCGTGCTCGCGCCGCTCATCACCCGGGAGATTCTCTACCGCCTGCTGTCCGGGGAGAACACCGCGCGGCTGCGGCGCATCGCCATGGCGGACAGCCGCCTGGACGCCATCGCCCGCGCCATCCACTGGCTCAAGGCGCACTACGCCGCGCCCCTGCGAATCGAAGACCTGGCGCGCACCGTCCACATGAGCCCGTCCGCGCTCCACCACCACTTCAAGTCCGTCACGGCGATGAGCCCCCTGCAGTACCAGAAGCAGCTGCGCCTGCAGGAGGCCCGTCGCCGGATGCTCGCCGAGGCCATGGACGCGGCGATGGCCGGGCACTCCGTGGGCTACGAGAGCCCGTCCCAGTTCAGCCGCGAGTACAGCCGGATGTTCGGCGCCCCGCCGTCGCGGGACATCGCACGGCTCCGCGAGTCGCTCGGAGCCGTGCAGTGACGCCGTCAGCGGGGCGCGCCGCGCAGCTCGTCCATCAGCGCCTTGGCCGTGCGGCCGTCATGCACGCTGAAGTCGGCGAGCCCCGGGTGGACCTCGGAGCCGAGCGCCTGGATTTCACCCGACGCCGTCACCCGGAGCCGCCCCTGCCAGCCCCCGAGCACGTGGTACGCGCCCGGGTGCTTCGCCGCGGGGATGAGGAAGAAGATGGCCTCCTCCGCCAGCCGCAGCACGGGCTTGTCATCCGGCTCCATCCGGTGGCCGTCCGGCGCCAGTCCCCCCAGCTCGACGATCTCCAGCTTGCTGTCGGGCCCGAGCTTCGCGCCCCCCAGCGCGACCAGCCCCTCTTTCGCGCGGGCGACGTCCGACACCACCAGCGTGGAGACCGTCAGCGGCGTCTCCGCGTAGCGGTCCCCCGCCTCCTCCGGCGTGAAGTACCGCTGGGCCTTCTCGTTCCAGCCGTAGACGCGCTGAACCGCCGGACGCGACGACACCACCCGGGCCTGGACGATGACGCCCGACTCGCCCACCATCTCCTTGAAGCTGTCATGCGTCACCCAATGCACCGTCATCGGGTGGCTGTGCTCCACGGACTCGAGCGGCTGGGACACCGGTTGCGCGACCTCGGCGGACGGCGCCTCGCGAGCGCAGCCCATCATCGCGCCCCAGACGCACGGGAGCAGCAACAGCCTGCGTGCCTTCTTGAATTCATGCATGGCGTTCTCCTTTCCTGGCGGCCCGTCAGGGATACAGCGCGTTGAGGCCCTGCGCGTCGCAGCCGCTGAGCGTGGCGGGGTTGGAGCACTCGGTGCAGGGGTTCATCACCCGGCCCAGGGTGCAACCACAGACGTGCTTCATTCCCACCGCGTGCCCCGTCTCGTGCTCGGCCAGCCACAACCGCCAGGTGGCGTCCGCCGTGACGCGGCTCAGGTTGAACTGGATCATCGCGCCGCCCCGGTTGATGCAGTTGTTGGCGCCGATGCCGCCCGGGTACGTCGTGTAACCCCACCACGTGTCGGAGGTGTTGGCGTCCCAGTAGTCGATGTCGTGGTTGGAGTGGTTGGAGCCGTCCGTGTTGAGGTACAGCGTGTTCCCCGGCGCCGCGGGCGGGTTGTTGAGGTTCGTCCAGGCCTGCGGCACCTGGCTGATGGACGAGTGGTTGTAGACGTTGACCGAAGTCCAGTGCTGGGAGCCGCTGTAGGTGATTCCGCACCACTTCCAGCCCGACAGGTTGTAGCAGGCGTTCAATCCCCCCGAGCCGCAGTCATCGCGGGTGCAGGCCTGAGCGTCGGGCGAGGTGAGTCCTCCGAGCGCGGCCACCATCGCGATGGCGGCCGTCCGGTTCCAGAGCGTTCGCATGAGCCGTTCCTCTTGGCGGGGCGTGGGCTACTGACAGGTGATGCCCGGCAGGCCCTGGTAGGAGCCCTGGGACGTCCACAGGGAGATGGTGCCGCCGCAGCCCGGCGTGGCCGCGTACGGGTCATCCGTTCCCCACGTCGGGTCGGAGAACTCGAAGTGCAGGTGAGGCCCCGTGGACGCGCCCGACGAGCCCGCCTTCGCAATCCAGTTGCCGCAGGGGATGTTCGCGCCCACGCTGTACTGGAAGCTGAACTTCTTCAGGTGGAAGTACTTGCTGCGGCGGTTGTCCGAGTGCCGGAGAATCATGTAGTTGGCCGCGCGGATGCCGCAGTTGGCGTTGGGGTCGTCCTTGTTCCAGGCCAGGCACCGGTCGTAGAACCCGTCGACGGCGCTCTCCAGGACGCCGGAGGCGGCGGAGATGACCCAGACGCCCGCGTCCATCGCCGCGAGGCCGCCCGACAGCGAGAAGTCCGTGCCCAGGTGGCCGTAGTAGGTCCAGCCCTGGCACGTCCAGTCCTTCACGCCCCCCAGGTCCTTGTACGCGCCGACATAGCAGCCGCCGCTGGCGCACTGGCCGGGGTTCATGGACATGGGGAAGCGGAACATCGTGCCCGCCAGCGCGGACGCGGGCGCCACCAGCAAGGCCCCCACCAGCAGGGCCTGCAGCTTCATCGAGAGCGTCGTCTTCACCGGGCACCTCCTTCCCGCACCGCCACACCGGTGCGCACATCCAGCGTCCACTGCTCGCCGCCGCCGGCCGCGTAGCGCAGCCGGTCCTCGGACAACCACTCCATGGCCCCGGTGTTGATGGGAGGCGGCACGAAGTTCGCGGGCACGCCGTCGCGCAGCGCGCCGGCCTTCAG
The DNA here is from genome assembly GCF_020037095.1 of Myxococcus sp. XM-1-1-1. Taxonomy (NCBI): domain Bacteria; kingdom Pseudomonadati; phylum Myxococcota; class Myxococcia; order Myxococcales; family Myxococcaceae; genus Myxococcus; species Myxococcus sp. XM-1-1-1. The sequence continues at coordinate 103,163 of NZ_JAIQDH010000019.1, read as the reverse complement.
GCCGACGTTGGTGAGCTGCACCGGCTCCGCGCCATCCAGCGTGGTGCGGAACCACGACGCCATGGTGGTGCGTCCCGACACGAACACCACCGTGCGCCCGTCCGGGGACATCGTGCCCATCGCATCCAGACCCGGCCCGTCCGCCACCACGGTGACGCGGCCATCCACGCCCACGAAACCCACCGCCGTCTCATGGGACTCGGCGCCGGTGCGCGACAGGGTGGCCACCACGCCATCGCCCTTCACGGACGGCGCCAGGTCGCCGAGCACGCGCTGCGCCAGCAGGCGCTCCCGGCCCGAGTCCTCGCGCAGCCGCAAATCTCCCTCCGGGGTGAGCAGCAGCGTCTTGTCGCCCAGCGCGCTGGCCTCCGCGTACTTGAAGGCGCGGTCCACCACGCGCACGGTGCCCCGGGCCTCGTCGTAGCGCAGCACCGCCAGCCTCGGCTGCAGGTCCGTCCCCGGCGGGGGTGCCTCCTCGATGACGCCCAGCACCGTCTGCGCGCCGCGGCCGTGCAGCGTGGCGACGAACGCCTTCGCGCCGAACTCCTTGGCGAGCATGGGCTCCACCGCCGCGCGCATCGCCCGCACGCGAGTCACCTCGCGCGACGCCCCACCCTCTTCCGCCTGAGCGACCGGCCCCGACAGCAACAGTCCGGCCACCGCCATTCCCAATGTCTTCATCACGAGACCTCACTGAACCTTCATGATTGCAATGCAGCCATGCCCGGCCGACACACGGCTCCGGGCACACGGCGACTCACCACTGACGAAGGGCGCGGGTGTCCCCATGCGGGGCATCGGGACGTGGGAAGCACGCCCTTCGCCCCCATGACCGACGGGGCGGATTTACGTCCCATTTCCCGGCGCGACGGACCGGACCACGGCGCCAGGGCGCGGGTCTCCAGGTCCTTCTTCGCCAAGGTGGCCGACCTTGTTCACGCCTCAGGGCGGCCACCGTGAACGGCACGACTACACGCCGCTGGGCGTCACTCGGCGCCCGGCAACAGCGGGGGCGCGGAGAAGAACAGCAGCCCGCGGCTCAGCATGGGCATCCAGGCGCCGTAGTGGTCCTCGCCCGGGAACTCCAGGAACCGCACCTCCAGCCCGCCGCCCAGGGCGGACAGCTCGCCGGACAGCTCGCGGGTGTTGTCGACCATCCGCCGCTCGACGGCGAGCATGCCGCGCTCACCCTGGCTCTTGCGCGGCGTCTGCTCGAGCCCCCCCACCGTGAGCAGCACACGCGCCCTCACCGGCGTCGCCGCGTGGTGCGCCAGGAAGGACGGCTTCCCGGTGAGCACGTGGCGGTGGTTCCACCAGAGGGAGGGGCTGCCGGCGATGAACGTCTGGAACGACGTGGGCCGCGTGAAGAGCGCGTGCACCACCAGGAGCCCACCATAGGAGTGGCCCATCAGCGCCGTGCGCGACGTGTCCAGCGGCAGCCGCGCCGCGAGCACGGGCTCCAACTCCTTCTTCACGAAGTCCAGGAAGCGGTCCGCCCCGCCCTGCTTCTTCGAGAACCGGTCCCCCGTGTTCGACAGGTCCGGGGCCGGCGGCGTGTAGTCCTCACCGCGCGCCTGGTCACTCGCGGCCGTGTCGCCCGGGTAGCCCAGGCCGACGATGATGGGCGGCGCGGCCGGCACCCCGAAGCCCTTGGCGAGCCTGGGGAGCGCACGCGACAGGCGCTCCAGCGTGGGGAAGTGCGAGCCCCCATCCAGCAGGTAGATGACGGGGTGGCCCGCCGCGGGCGCGGGGCCCTCCGGGATGGCCACGAACATCCGGTGGGTCCGCCCCGTGTGCGTCGACGCCAGGTCGAACTGGAACGTGCCCGGCAGCGTCACCGGCGCCCAGTCCACCTGGACCACCGAATCGGCGCGGGGCGTGGGCCCCGAGGAACAGCTGGCGGTCAACAGCCCCGCCGCGAGGAACAAGGGGATTCGCATCAGGTGGCCCACTCCTTGGGAACAGACGGCTCCTGGCCGGGGCTCGCGGCCGGAGCGCCCAGGGACCAGACACTGTCCTGGGGACCCGTATGCGCGCGTCGGGACGTCGCCCGCGCCATCCAGGCGAAGCAGAAGGCCCCCAGGAGCGCGGTGAGGTCCACGCCCAGCCCGTCCAGCGTCGCCCAGGGGCCGAGCCCCGGCACGAGCCACCCCACCACCGTGGTGAGCGGAATGGCCAGCGTGCAGAGCGCCGCGCCCCACAAGAGGTCGATGGACGCGCGCGCCGCGCCTCGCGCCAGCGCATAGCCGATGGAGGCGAAGAAGACCGCGTAGTAGCCGTATTGGTGGAAGACCCGCACGTCCGCCACGTGGGCGCCGAGCCACTTCGCCAGCGCCAGGGTGAAGGAAATCCCGCTCACGCAGCCCAGGCAGATGCCGACGGTGACGGCCGCCATCCAGCGCACGTCCCGCCGCTGGACGGGCAGCGCTCCCGCGACGCGCGCCTTCTTGCGGCGCGTCTCCACCCAGAGCACGTTGCCGCTGTAGAACAGCCACGCGCCGCTGAGCGCGAGCAGGAAGTAGATCCACTTCACCGGCGGGCCGCCGAAGGTCCCGAAGTGCAGCGCGAAGAAGCTGCTGATGAGCGTGACGGGAGCGGACATCTGGCCCGGGAGGAAGTCGGTGGACTGCACCTTCCCGCTGTACGGGTCCAGCGCCACGAACCCTCCGAGCGCGCGCGGAGACAGCGCCGCCGGGTCATGCCCCCACACGCGCACCAGGGCGCGAGGCGTGGCGACCTTCACGTACTGGAGCGAGTGCGGCTCCAGCGCGGGAGCGGCGACCCGCGCCCGGGCGAGCAGCTCCGCGGGCGGCAGCATCGTGGTGGGGTCCGGAGCGCTCCGGACGTCACCGGCCGCCGGCCTGAAGCCGGCGCGCAGCGTCCCGCCGTGGATGAGCTGGTCCTGCACGTCGTAGATGATGTCGTGGAGGCCGAACACCGCCGCGGTGATGGCAATCAAGAGGTGGAACGGGAGGCTCGCGATGCCCACCACGTTGTGCGCGTCCATCCACCACCGCTTGAGGCCCTTGCCCACGCGCAGCGCGAAGAAGTCCTTCACCAGGGACGGCAGGACGATGACCAGCCCCGACAAGAGCGCGAGCGCGTAGAGCAGCGAGATGACGCCCGTGAGCACGCGGCCCACCTCGGTGTCGAAGGGCAGGCCCACCACCCGGTGCAGCACGTCGATGAACTCGCCCACCTTGCTGGGGTGCCCCTCGGTGACGACGGCGGCGCCGTCCGCCTGGAGCGTGGCGTGGAACCAACGCTCGCCGAGCACGTCGTGGTCCTCGTCGCCCTCGTTGCGGTGCCAGCTCATCGGCGAAGGCGCCTGGGCCGGCGCCGCCTCGAGCGCGAGGGTGAACTCCTCGGCCACCTCGGGGTGCTGGGCCAGGGTGGTCGTCACCAGGGCGTGCAGCTCCGCGGAGGACCTGGGCTTCGAGGAGGCGCGCTCAGCGGGCGGAGTGGCCCAGCGGGCCAGCGGGTCCTTGAAGACGGTGAAGGCGCCCGCGTAGAAGCAGATGAAGAGCCCCAGTCCGGCGACGATGCCGGCCCAGGTGTGGACGACCTTGTAGACCTTGATGAGGGCGGAGCGCATGGGAGTGCCGGCGGGGGTCAGGGGTTGCGCAGGAGCAGGAAGGCGCCCCAGGTGAGCACCGTCGCGCCGCCCAGCCACAGCCAGGCGCGCGGCCCCGTCCTGAAGAAGAAGCAGCCGCCGACGACGCCCATCCACACCGGCACCACGCTCCACATGACGAGCTGGTTGCGGGGGCTCGTCGCCATGGGCGCCAGGGCCAGGGACAACAGGCCGCTCACGCCGAACGCGAGCACCAGCCCCAGCAGCACGCCCGCGAGCGTCTTGGAGAGCCAGTCCGGCCGGAGGACCTCCTCATCGCCGCCCGCCATCACCGAGCCTCCCCTCGCCCGACGAGCAGCGCCGCGTACGGGAGCAGCATGAGGAGCAGCGTCGTCCAGACGAAGAGCACGTAGAGCGCCACCCAGGGCTGGAGCGACTGCCCCAGGAGCGGCAGCGCCGCGAGCACCAGGAGCGAGCCCACCCAGCGCGCCGGACGCGCGGGCAAGGCGGCGCGCAGCAGGCGCTGGTGGCGCGAGGACAGGTACAGGCCGAGACATCCCCCGAGGGAGAGCAGCAGCGCGAGGGGGACGAAGGGATTCATGGCGCCCGGGGAAGCAAGGGACAGCGGGAGCAAAGGCCCCCGCCGGGACACGGCGGAGGCCCTGCTCGAGGAACAGCGAGGACTAGCGGATGCGCAGCAGGCCGCGCACCTGGCCCTCGACGACGGTCTTCGCGTCACCCAGGCCCGTCTGCGGGCTCATGATGCGGAAGCGCGTCTGGGCGTTGTCGTTGACGAACTCGGGCAGCACCAGGAACTCGCCCGGGTTCTGGGGAATGGTGCGGCCGTTGGTGGGCACCAGGTCGTCGCGCACCACGGCCGTCGCCGTCGGAGCGTCGCCGAGCGTCACCTCCCACAGGCTCCACCACCCGCCCGTCGAGGCATGGCTGCCGTGGAAGGGCCGGCCACCCGCCACCGCGGCGTCGAACGCGACCTGCGCGGCCGCCTTGTCCATCACCCGCACGTAGCCCTTGCCGGGCGCGCCGGGCAGCAGCATGGACGCGATGTCTCCGTCCGTGCCGGGAGAGACGAAGGCGTCGAGCGTGGTGAACCAGTTGTCGAACTCGCCCGTCGCGGGGTCGAAGCGAATCATGCACGGCTTCGCCGCCGTCGTGGGCGACACGAAGTGCGCGCCGGCGGCGAGCGACTCGGTGGCGTAGTAGATCTTCCCGTCCGTGTGCTTGACGCCGTCGCGCGCCCAGCCGCAGCGGGTGTCGGTCTTCACCGTGACTTCGTCCGTCTGCGTATCCACGATGACCAGCGCTGTCTTGGCCGGAATCGTCTTCACGTCGGCGGCGTGCCAGCCACCGGCGATGATGACGTCATTGCCCGCGGTGACGGCCAGGCTCTGCGAATAGCGGAACGTGAACTCGCCGTCCTTGAGCTGCGCCGTCAGGTCCTTGGAGCCGATGAGGGACAGGTCCTTCGGGTTCCAGATGACCAGCTTGTAGTTCACGTGGTCGAAGTAATAGGCCTTCGACTCGCTGACGAAGTAGTGCTGGGACTGGTAGCCGTTGGTCGCGCGGACGCCGTAGCCGGTGAAGGACAGCGCGGCCTCCGGCACGAGCGCCCCGGAGGCGTTGAGCGTGTAGGGCGTCATCGTCGGCTGGGTCGAGCTGCTCACGAACAGCTTCCCGGCACCCGGGTAGCCCGCGACGATGTACGCGTCCGCGGTCAGCTCGAGGGCGTTGGCGATGCCGACGGTCTTCGCCTCCTGGATGTCGTCCACCGTCACCAGGTAGCTCTGGGTGTTGCCACCGGCGATGGGCACCTGGGTGATGAGGGCGTAGAGCGGGTCCGGCGTCCCCGCGTCCGGGTCCGTCGGGTTGCCGGAATCCGGGGTCGGCGTCGGGTCATCCGAATCCGAGCAGGCGGTGGCGAACACGGCGAGAGCGAGCAGTGCGGACTTCAGCTTCATCGGGCTTCCTTTGGCGATGACATCCTGAAAGGGGACACGGAGGGCGGCTCAGAGGTCGACGGTGAGGCGCGCGGACAGGGCGCGCCCCGGCCGCTGGACACCGACGAGGTCGAAGGCGGCGGCGTCGGTGAGGTTGTGGAGGTTGAAGGAGAAGGAATACGCGCGCCGCTCGAACCGGGCGCGGTAGGTGAGCGCGGTGGAGTGCAGCACCTGCGTCGGCACCGACTGCTTCGTGCCGCCATTGCCCGCGCTCTCCCAGGAGCGGTCGAACGAGCCGACGACGCGGGTGGTCCACTCCAGGCCGAGCGCGTCCTCGCGGGAGAGCAGCCGGCTCACCTGGAACCGCGCGGTGCCGGTGGCCTGCAGCCACGGGAGGTTGGGCATGCGGTCGCCCTTGAAGCGCGCGAACTGCCCCTCCTGCGCCAGGTTCTTGAAGTCGAGCCAGGTGACGGCGCCGGTGAGCCCCACCCAGTCACCGGGGGAGTCCCAGTCCAGCCCCGCGTGCGCGGTGACGGAGCGGGCGTGGTCCACGTTCTCGTAGGCCTGCGTGGTGTCGCCGGGGAACAGCTGGATGAGGTTCTCGATGTCGCGCAGGCCCGCTGAAGCGTTGGCGCCGAAGCGGCCCACGGGCGTCACCCACGAGAGCAGCTCCACGCCCACGTTGGCGTTGTGGCTCGACTCGGGGAGCAGCGCCGTGCTCTCCACCAGCAGGCCGCCGTCGCCGAAGAGCTCCTCCACCCGGGGCATCCGCGTGGTGCGCTCGTAGGACGCCTTGAGCAGGAGCCAGCGCGTCACGCTGAAGCGCAGCGTGTCGCCGTAACCGCCCGCCCACCGCGTCTCCGACAGCTGCGCGTTCGTCCCCGAGGAGAGGCGCTGCACGTAGCCCTTCACGAACAGCGTGTTCTCCAGCCGGCCCTCCCACAGGGACTGCCGGTGGGACAGCCCTCCGAAGCCGGACGTGAGCCCGAGCGGAATCCGCAGCGGGTCCTCCTGCCCCAGCCGGGTGAGGTAGGCGTTCTCGCCCGTCCGCTCGCTGTCGTCGGCGCCGAGCGACAGCTCCAGGTCCTCCACGTCGAGCAGCGTCCCGAGCAATCGCACACGTCCGAACAGCGTCTGCCGCTTCTGCGTGTTCTCCAGCGGGGACGAGCCAATCTCACCCGCCCGTGCCTGGGTCCCCTGGCAGACGCCATACCAGTCGTAGAGACAATCCGAGACATCGTACAGCTCACCGATGCGCTGGTTGTATCCCGCGATGGCCAGCACCTTGAGCCGCTCGTGGGCGGACACCTCGTAGCGCAGCCCCACGCCGTAGCTCTCCTGCCCGGAGGTGACGGCGCCATAGGGGCGAATCATCAGCTGGTCGTGCGGGACTTCCTTGTCGTACTGGCCCAGGTAGCCGGTGAGCACCAGCCGGTCGAGCCCCGGCAGCGACTCGACGCCCAGCTCCAGGCTCCCTCCGGAGCCCCGGTAGGCGTCATGGCTGCGGTTCAGCGCGCGAGGTCCCACCCGCCCGGTGACGGGGTCGGCCACGGGGACGGTGACGCGGTAGTCGTTCCGGGCCCGGTCATGGAACCCCGCGGCGCGCACGAAGACCTGCTCGTTCGCCCGCCACGTCACCCGGCCGGTGCCGCGGTAGCTGCCGAAGGAGCCCGCCTGGAGCGACAGGGACGCGCCCGTCTCCGGGGCCGCCAGGTCCGAGCGCAGGTGGATGGCCCCGCCCAGCGCGTCCGTCGCCAGGCGCACCGGGACGACGCCGTTGAAGACCTCCATCTGCCGGATGAGGGAGACCGGGACGCTCCCCAGCCCGTAGACATACGGCGAGTACTCGATGGGCACGCCGTCGAGGAGGACTCGCACCTGGTCGCCGGAGAGGCCGCCCAGGGCCAGCTGCGTGCGGCTGCCCAGGCCGCCCGTCCTCTGGACCTGCACGGCCGAGGCGCGCGTCAGCACCTCCGCGAGGTCCTCCGCGCGCTCATGGGCCTTCTCCAGCTCCACCACGTCCACCGCCTCCGAGCCACGCACCAGCACGCGCGCCTCGGTGGCCTTGCCCCGGACAATCGACGTGAAGGAGGGCAACTCCGGCTCCGGGGGGACCTCCGCGGGCGCCTGGGCCACGGGCGCCTCGTCCACGGGCTGCTGGGGCGCGGGGCCCTCGGCGACCTGGGGAGCGGGGGCGGCGAGGACGAAGTGGTGGATGAACTCGAACTGGCAGGCGACGGGGGTGCCGTCCTGCATCGCGGGTGTGAAGCTCGCCTTCGCCAGCGCGTCCACGGCCGCCTCGTCGAGCCCGTGGCCGAGCCCCTCGACGACCTGCGCGCGCGTGACGCGGCCCTCCTCGTCCAGCGTCAGCAGGAGCTTCACCGCGCCCTCCACCTTCGCGGCCAGCGCCTGGGGGGGATAGACGGCCTCCGGCTTGGACAGGAGCACCGGGGGGACGACGCCGCGGGCCGGCGCGCTGGCCCCCTCGGGCGGTGTCGGGCTGGCCGGCGCGGCGACAGCGGGCCCCGAGGGCTCACTCGCCTCCTGGGCTCGCGCCGCTCCCACCGACAGCAGGGACAGGAGCACGAGTGCGGAGAACGAAGAGGTCGGCGCGAGGGCGCCCCGCCAGCGACGAGGTGTGGGCATGTTCAAGGGGTGCGGGTCGGAGCTCCCAGGCCAATTTCGATATTGAATATCATATTCATTATCGATGCGCACCCCTTTTTCCTATCAGTGGTGGCGGTGGGGGTCAATCAGGGAGGACCTCCCGGGTCGGAACAGGGGGCCGTCCGGAGACCTGCGCTACTGGGACTGATGGGGACGGCGACTCGCGACACGCAATCCTTGCGCGGGGAGGGAAGCCCGGCGGGTGTCCGGTGGCGGACTCCGCGCCTTTTCACGCTCCGGGCAATTCCTGCTCAACTACGACATGCTCGCCCCTCACAAAGACAAGCCAGACACCTGCCCCCCCACACGACCCGTGGAGACGCTCCGCGGATACGGAGGCCATCGCATCATGAGGACCCGTCTTGACTGCCTGTCTCCCGAAGTCATCGCGAACCTCCACGCCCACCTGGCGGAGCTCCGACGCCAGGGTCCCATCGTGCAGGTGGACCCGGGCGGCATGTGGGCCGTCACCCGCTACGACGAAGCACAACACGTGCTCAAGTCGCCGCAGCTCTTCTCCTCCACGGGGATGCGCCTGGCGTTCCAGCCGGAATGGCTCGGACGCACCAATCCCCTGGGGGAGTCGCTCCCCTTCCTGGACCCGCCCCAACACGGACGCCTGCGGGCACTCATCCTTCGGGACTTCACCTCCTCGGCCATCAAGCGATTGGAGCCGCGAATCCGCGCCATCACCCGCGAGCGCATCGCGCGGATGCTGGAGCGGCGGACGGTGGACTACATGGAAGCGCTCGCCGTGCCCATTCCCGCCACCGTCGTCTGCTGGCTGCTGGGGTTGGACACCGCGCTGCTGAAGCACTTCGAGCGCTGGTCGCATGACATCGCGCTCATCGGCGGTGTCCACCCGGAGGACACGAAGCAGATGGAGCAGTGCCGCCGGACGCTCGACGAGATGGAGCGGTATGTCCAGGACGCCCTGGACGCGCGGCGCAAGACGCCCGGCGATGACTTGATGAGCGATCTGCTCCAGGCCAGCGCGGGCGGACAGACCCTGACTCCACAGGAGCTGATGAGCTTCTTCTTCGTGCTGTTCACCGGCGGGGTGGAGACGACGACCTATCTCATCGGCCAGAGCGCCCGGATGCTCTGCCAGCACCCGGAGCTGCTCCTGCGTCTGCGGGAGACGCCGGACCTCATCCCCCGCTTCGTCGAGGAGACGCTGCGCTACGAGCCCTCCGCCGTGGCCCTGCTGCGCACGTGTCTGCAAGACGTGACGGTGGCGGACACGGCGCTGCCCAAGGGAAGTGTGGTGCTGGTGTCGCTCGCCTCCGCGGCCCGCGACGAGAAGGTCTTCCCCGACGGCGACAGGTTCATCCTGGGGCGGGAGAACGCGCAGCACCTCAGCTTCGGCCACGGCATCCACTACTGCCTGGGGGTGACGCTGGCGCGGATGGAGGCGAGCATCGCCCTGGAAGAGCTCATCCCCCACGTGAGCCGGATGGAGCTGCGCACGGAGCGCATCGACTGGACGACGTCGCTCGTCGTTCGCGGGCCGAAGACGCTGCCCATCGAGCTCTTCCCCTCCTGAGGCCCGCAGTCCGCCCCTCACGACGCGTCCCGCGGCAAGGTGTCCGGTGGTGGACTTCGTCGCCATCACTTTGCCGAGCAATATTCACGCGGCTCCAGCATGTTCGAATACTGCAAAGACAAACAGGCAGACAACCAAGGCAGGGCTCCGGCGAGAATTTTCGTCACAGCATCGCCTCATGTCCCCTGCGGGCGAGGGCGCACCCCGCAGGACCGTGTTCCAGACGCTCGTCGCACAGGGTTTCACCGCCTCATCCATCCGAGGACCTGGAGGCCACCCACATGAGTCCCCGTATCAACTTCCTGTCGCGAGAGTTCATGGAGAACCCCCACCCCCACCTGGCGGAGCTGCGACGCCAGGGCCCCGTCGTCCAGGTGGAGCCCGGCGGCATCTGGGCCGTCATCCACCATGACGAGGTCCAGCACGTGCTCAAGTCCCCGCAGCTGTTCTCCTCGTCGGGGCTGCGCTTCGCCTTCTCTCCGCCGTGGCTCGGACGCATCAACCCGCTCTCCTACTCCATCGCGTTCATGGACCCGCCCCACCACGGGAGGCTGCGAGCCCTCGTCACCCAGGCCTTCACCCCGAAGGCGCTCGCGCGTCTGGAGTCTCGCGTCCACGCCACCGCCCGGAAGTGCGTGGATGACATGCTGGAGAAGCGCAGGGTCGACTTCGTCGACGCGCTCTCCACCCCCATCCCCGCGAGTGTCATCGGGCATCTGCTCGGCCTGGACGAATCCAGGCACGCGCAGCTCAAGCAATGGACCACGGACATCGCGACCATCAGCGGTGTCGCGGCGGATGACGCCGCGGGGACGGCGCGGTGCCGCGCGACCGTCGAAGAGCTGGATGACTACTCCCGGCGGCTGCTGGACGACCGGAGGCGCGAGCCTCGCGAGGACATGGTCAGCGAGCTCCTCCAGGCCCGGGTGGGCACGGAGGCGCTCACCGACGATGAGCTGGTGGGCTTCTTCGTCGCGTTGCTCGTCGGCGGACTGGAGACGACGGTCAGCCTGCTCAGCCACTGCGCACGGCTGTTCACGATGCGGCCGGAGCTGCTGCCCCGGCTGAGAGCGATGCCCACGCTCATCCCCCGGTTCATCGAGGAGACCCTGCGCTACGAGCCCCCCATCCTGTCCGTCATACGCACGTGCACCGAGGACGTGACGCTGGCGGGAGTCCCCTTGCCCAAGGGAGCAACCGTCCTGCTCTCGCTGGTCTCCGCGTCGCGTGACGAGAAGCACTTTCCCGACGGGGACCAGTTCATCCTCGAGCGGGAGAACGCCCAGCAGCTCTCCTTCGGCCACGGCATCCACTTCTGCATCGGGGCGAGGCTCACGCGACTGGAGGCGCGCATCGCCCTGGAGGAGCTCGTCTCCCGCGTGGACCGGATGGAGCTGCGCACGGAGCGCCTCGAGTGGACGCCGTCCCTCATCGTTCGAGGGCCGACGACGCTGCCCGTCGAGCTCTTCCCCGTGTGAGGCGGGGTGTCCCACGGGAAGGGGCGCGGACCCGCCGTGGTATAGGGTCCGCGCATGCGGATGATCGACAGCGTGGAGCTGCACCCCCAGCGCGCACCGGCGCCGCCTCGCGCGGCGTCCACGTCCATCGCGAAGGACACCGTCCCCTACGTCGAGTTCCTCGCGTTCGAGCCAGGCGGCTCCCTGCTGGTCGTCGAGGCGCCCAACCTCGCCAGTCAGCTGGGTCGGCTGGTGCGACGCAGCGGCCCCCGCTTCGACGTCGAGGCCGAGCTGACGGGCCTGCGCGGCCCCGGCGCGCTCTCGCCGGGGGAGCGCTGGCTGCTCACGGGTGGCGCGTTGTTCTCGGGACAGGCGGCGTGCTGCCAGGTCATCGACCTGCACACCTTCCAGGTCGTGCACACCCTGCCCGTCATGCGCCCCTTCGTCTGGGTGGACGATGCGCACTTCATCGCCCAGTCGCCGAACTGGAGGACCACCGTCACGGAGGAAGGAGTGACGCGGACGGAGACGCGACGCGTGGACCCGGCGCTCGCGGCCGCGGTGCCCGCCCTGGTGACTCCGGAGCCGTCGATGGTCCTCGTCTCCCTGGCCTCCCTCGACTGTCGGCCGTTGCTTCCCTCCCTCCTGCTCGATGAGGAGACCTGCGCCGTACTGTCGCCCGACAAGGACATCCTCTACACGGCCACGTCCTTCTCCCGCGTGTCCGCGGTGAGGGTCTCCGACGGGCAACTGCTCTGGCAGCGCCCACCGTCACGGCTCGTCACGCAGGGCACCATCTACGCCATCGCGCTCGACGCCTCGACGAACCGACTGGTGACGGTGGGCGGCGGCGTGGAGCACGACACGCTCGTGCTGGATGCGAGGAGCGGTGACGAGCTCTCACGCCACTCCCTGGAGAAGCTCACGCGCGGAATGACCCCGGGGCCGAGCACCCGCGGGGACGCCGTCCACTTCCGCGAGGACGGCCTGGGTGTCATCGGCACCAACAACGGCCTGGTCATCGAAATCGGAACCGATGGGCGCTGGTGCGCCTTCAAGGCGGGAAACCGCTCGCACCGAGCCATCGCGTTCTCGCCCGACGGCGCGTCCATGCTTCTCGGAGGCGCGGAGAAGAACCTGCGCGTCGTCCCGCTCACGACGCGCTGAGCGGCGCATCAGGAGTTCCTGGCCCCGGAACTGGCAGCCCGTCACCGCGCGCCCCAGGCTACGGGCGCACCATGTTCACGGGCACAGCCCCCGTCAGGTCCTCCACGCTGTCGAAGAGCAGCTGGCCCACGTAGTTGAAGTTGTGGGCCCACGCGCCCTTGTCCTTCCGACTCAGCTGGTAGTTGTGCGTGGCCTTCACGAGCGCCGGGGTGAAGGGCGCGAACGCGTTGGACGAGACGGCCTCCGTCGCGCTGCACGTGCCGTCCTTGTCCGTGTCCTTGAAGAAGTACGGATTGACGTCTCCGTTGTAGCAGAGGCCGTTGCTCGTCACCGTGCGCATGGCGGCCAGCAGGCGCGCGGCCATGCCATCCACCTCCGCCCGGAGCAGCTCCGTGGTGTTGCCGTCCCCGTCGTAGTCCTGGAGGTGGACGTTGCGAATCTGCTCCGCCGACTCCTGGTCGGCGTGACACGTCTCGCACCGCGTGCGCCACACGTCCGCGATGCGGAAGGTGTGGTTGCTCACGCCGGGGACATGGCAGCTGGAGCACTGCACGCCGCCCAGGTGCGACAGCCGCCCGGCGTACGTCTTGCCCGGGTACTCGTACCCTGTCTTCGCCAGCGCGCCCTCACGCGTCCCGGCGGCGGGCATGTAGTGGACGTTCTGGAAGCGGGGCGTGCCTCCCGCCGCCAAGGCATTGTCGAGCGTGGCCTTCGACGCGCGTCCGATGTGGCAGTTCGCGCAGAGGTTGTCCTGGCCCGGCAGACTCACCGTCGTGCCATCCGGCAGCCACGTGCGCGTGGGGACGAACACGTCGTAGTCCGGCGCGAAGCTCTCGTGACACGTGGCACACTCCAGTCCGTTGGCCGTCTCCGGCACCGCCTGCCCCACGCCGTACTGCACGAAGAACCGGTAGCCCTGCGCGCCGCTGTGGCAGCGGGAGCAGCTCGCCTGCACCGTCTCGCTCGCGTCCCAGTTGCGCGCCGCCTTGCTCGCTCCATTGAAGTGGCCAGGGTCGTTGCGCACCAGCAGCGACGTATCGAAGGGGGTCGTCAGCGCGCCGTTGAGCGACTGAATCGAGTCGTGCAGGAGCTGGATGATGTACTTCGCGTTGTGGGCGAACGCGCCCGGGTCCACGCGGGCGAGCTGATAATTGAAGGCCGCCTTCTGCAGCCGTGGCGTCCAGCTCTTGTAGGCGTTGGTGCCCACGACCTCGGCCGTGGAGCACGCGCCGTCACCGTCTGCATCCCGGAACCAGTAGGGATGTGCGTTGCCGTAGCAGAGGGGCTGGGCCCGCTCGGCGCCATAGCGCTGGAGCGTGGCGAGCAGCCTGTCGCGCAGCCCCTGAATCTCGAAGTAGATGCCCTCGGTACGGTTGTTGTCGCCGTCGTAGTCCTGGTTGCGCGAGGCGATCTGCCGGATGTTCCACGCCTGGGTGACATCGGTGACGCCCGGATGGCACGTCGCGCAGGCATCCCAGCGGACGCGGGTGCTGTGCGGGTCATGGCACTCGTTGCACTTGTCGAAGTCCGGCACATGGCGGAAGCGCGTGTCGTAGACCTGCCCGGCGTACTGGTAGCCACCGGCCGCCTGGGCGGCGAAGAGCGTGGCGGCCGCCGGGTAGTAATGGATGTTGGTGAAGCCCAGCGCCGCCGAGGCCGTGTCCTCCCCCACTCCCGCGTCGGCGACCTGCGCGTCGATGTCCTTCCCCGCGGCGCGCCCCTGGTGACACACCATGCACCGCGCCTCCGCGCCCAGCCCGGTGACCTCCTTGCCCGAGGGGAACGTGACGGCCGTCAGCCGCGAAGCCGCGGCGTCATGGCACGTCTCGCACCGCACCACGGACTCCGTCCTGCCCGGCGCGTCCACCCGTCCTGGGGCGGAGCCGTCCCCGCCCAGGAAGTCGATGTAGCCCTCCGAGCTGTGGCAGCGCGCGCACGTCGCGGGCACCATCCCCTCCTCGTTCCAGTGAGAGAAGGCCTCCGCCGTGGTGTCCGCGTGCGGCGAGCCCGCCCAGGCCACGTAATAGGGCACCTGCGACGGGTCCACGCCGGCGTCCCCCGCCGAGGGCCCGACGACCACCACCGCGTGACGCCCCTCCAACCGCGAGCGCTTCCCGACGACCTTCACCGCCGTCTCACCCACGCTGACGCCCGTCACCAATCCCGTGTCGTCCACCGTGGCGATGGCCGGGTCCTCGCTCTCCCACGTGTAGCCGTCATCCGTGGCCTCGCGCGTGGCGGCGCCGAGCTGGAGCGTCTGTCCCAGCAGGACCGAATGCGCCCCGCTGGTCGTGATGCCCGGGTTGGCGTTCTCCAGCTTCGCGCAAGCCACGAGGAGACAGGGCAGCGCGGCGACCAGGAGCAACGTCGTTCGTCTCATCGGGTCCCTCCTGGGAGATGTGTGGGTCATGGCAGCGCGCCTCCGGCGATCCACGCCAGGAGCGTCTGATACTCGGGGGTGCCGTCGGCGTAGATGGCCCCGCCGCCGTGTCCCGCCCCGGCGGCCTTGCGCAACAGGCGGCTGCCAGCGGGCGCCGCGGTGTCCGTCAGCGCGTTCGACACCTGGAAGTCCGCGTCCGCGTCGCCCGTCAACACGAAGCCCGTGTTGCCCGCGGCGCCTCCAGCGCGATGGCAGGACTGACAGCCCGATAGCAACAGGGGATGCGCGTCCGTGGCGAACGAGGGCGCGTCACCTCCTCCGTCGCCGCCACCGCCGCCGTCACCACCGGAGGGCGTGCCCGCGTCGGGGCTCGCGTCTCCTCGGTGGAAGTCCGCGCAGCCCGGGACGACCAGGAGCGCGAGCAGGAGTCCGAGCCTAGAACTCATACGCCACCACCAGTCGCGTGAAGTCGTCCGGCACCTCGTCCACCTTCTCCAGGTTCCAGAACTGGAAGAGGCCCACGCTCAAGCCCTTCCAGCGGGCGACCGCGCCCACGTTGTGCGCGGAGGCGTCCTCGCGGGTGAGCGCGGTGGTGTCGAGAATCCGCCCGCGCTGGTTGCCGAAGGTGCGCAGGCCCTGTCGATACTGGAGGTAGAGCCAATCGGTGGGATGGAAGCGGAGCTGGAGGTAGCTGGCGAAGTGGTAGTAGTCCGCGCCGGGACCGCCGTACCCCTCGGCCTCGCCTCCGGAGACGTCCGCGCGCAGCAGACCCGCGCCCAGTGAGAAGCGCTCCAGCACCGGCACCCCGCGAGGGCGCCACGACGCGACGTCCAGGGCCTGGAGGAACAGCCTCCGGCCGTATCCCAGCGGATTGTAGTAGGCCGAGTACCAGAGGCTCAGCGGGCCCCAGGAGCCACCCAGCCGCGTCCCCACGCCCAGCCGCGTCGCTTCCAACGGAGCGAAGTCCGACTGGAGGTTGAGCACGGCATCGGCCCGGCGGAGCTGGTAGCCGGCGATGACGTAGACATCCGCGGAGAGCAGGAACGGCCCCTCCCGGCGCTGCACGTTCGCCGTGAGCCCCTCACGCGCGTAGACGGGTGGGAGCACCTTCTGGTCGAAGCCCGCGAGGCCGCCGTAGCTGTGGTGGAACAGCGGCTCGGCGCCGAAGGGCACCAGCACCTTGCCCACCCTGGCGGAGAGCCGCACCGGCCAGTCCTCGCCGCTGACCCGGTAGCCCACCTCCCAGAACTGGAGCGACAACGTCTCCAGTGTCAGCGTCACCGGGTCCTCGGTGGACTGGCGCGTCAGGAAGAGGAAGTGGTGGTAGCTGCGCAGCGCGTTCGAGGCGCCCTTCTGGAAGGGCTGGTCGTTGTAGCCGAGGCGCTCGTAGTTGAGGTCGAAGCGCCCGTTGAGCGTGAGCGAGCCGAGCACGGGGAAGGTCCCGAGCTGGACGCCCGGCGGTGGCCCACCCGACGATGCGATGGGAGGCGTCGAGGACGGAGCAGCGGGCGCGGCGGTGGCCACGGAGGGAGGTGGCGCCGAGGATGGAGCAGCGGGCGCGGCGGTGGCCACGGGAGGTGCCTCCGCTCCACGCGCGCCCTCATCAATCCACCGGGCCAGGAGCGCGAGCTCCGCGCTCCCGGGCTCCCACACCGCGCCGCCCTGATGCGAGTCACCTCGCGCGCGTTGATACAGGAGGCTCGTGTCGGCCGAGCCGGGCGTCACCAGCGCCAGCACCGTGCGCAGGTGGGGCTCGGGCTCCGAGTGGGCGACATAGCGGGTGGACCCGGCGAACCCATCCGCCGCGTGACAGCTCGCGCAGCCCGCCAGGAGATGCTCGTGGATGCGGGGAGCGAAGCGCAGCGAGTCCGAGCTGGAGGCAGACGCCGGCACGGGCTGCGTCCCTGGCGCGAGCGGCGTGGACGAAGGAGGCGTCGGCGCATCCCCCACGCGCGCGGAAGCAGGAGCCCCCGGAGGTGCTGCCACCGTCGAGGAGGGCACCGCGGACTCCACCCCCACGCGCGAGGAGGCCATGGACTCCGAAGGTGTTGCCCCCGTCGAGGACGGCGCGACGGGCAACTCTCCCACGCGCGCGGAAGCAGGAGCCCCCGGAGGCATTGCCGCCGTCGCGGGTGGCGCCGAGGGCCCCTCCCCCAGGCGCGCGCCCCCCGGAGACGTTTCCTCCGT
Organism: Myxococcus sp. XM-1-1-1; assembly: GCF_020037095.1. Lineage (NCBI taxonomy): Bacteria > Pseudomonadati > Myxococcota > Myxococcia > Myxococcales > Myxococcaceae > Myxococcus > Myxococcus sp. XM-1-1-1. Next base: position 86,230 of record NZ_JAIQDH010000019.1, on the reverse strand, counting down.
CGAAGGTGTGGCCGAGGCCACGTCCCCCACGCGCGCGGAAGTCGGAGCCCCCAAAGTCGTTGCCGCCGCCGACGAGGGGGGCGGCGCGGTCCCGGCAGGGGCCTGGCCTGGGAGCGCCCCGGATTCGACCCACTTCAGTAACGTGGCGTACTCGGGCGACTCGGCCGCGAGCGACTTCTTGCCACCATGCAGGACCGCGCCGGTCCCCTTCTTCAACAGCGGACTCTGCGCGGCGGCATCCAGCTTCACGAACCGCAGCGTGGTCTCGTAGTCCGTGCCATCGCCACGCAGCACCCACTTCGACCTGCCAGCCATGCCCTCCGGGCGATGACATGACAGACACCGGGCCACGAGGATGGGCCGGGCGTCGGCGGCGAAGGTCGGTCCGCGCGGCTTCGGCGCCCCTCCCGTCCTCGGCCCCGACGGAGTCAGCACCGGTGCTGGTGCCGCCTTCGTGGGCGCGGCAGGTGCCGCGGAGGTCTCGGGAGTCCCCGCGTCAGCGCTGCCTTCTGGTGCGGGCGGAGTCGTCGGCGGACGCTGGATGCCCAGCCGCTCCTGGAGCTGGCGGCGCTTCTCCTCCTGCGTCTGCGCGCGCGCGGGCATGGCCGCCGTCAGCAGGAACACCCCCACGCAGAGACGGCCCAGGTCAATGAGGCGCATGGCAGGCCTCGCAGCGCATGGAGCTCGGCGCCTTGGCCGCCCGTCCATCGTGGCAACTGCCACAGTAGCGGCCCTCGCGCATGTCCTGATGGGTGAAGCCCAGTGGGGCCTGGGGGAACACCCCCGGGTGGCAGCTGTAGCAACGCTGCGAGTCGTGGGCCCAGTGTGAGAACAGCGCCGGCACCGGCGCCTTGCGTTCCTTCAAGGGAGGAATCCGGACATCCTGGGGCGCGTTGACCGCGAGGATGGGCGGCGCGAAGAGCAGCGGCACGGCGAGCACCACCCGCCAGCGCCAGCGATGCAGCACGGCCCCCGCGCGAGCGCGCCAGGGCTCCGAGGTCGGAGTGCTCATAGCGCCTTGCGCTCCTTGAGGATCTTCCAGACGGACACCACGTAGAGGCCCACTCCCAGCAACACCAGGGGCACGCCCACCGCCGTGAACACCACGAAGGTGAGCGGTGACCAGAACAGCGTGGTGAAGAGCTGGACACACAACCCCGCCAGCACCAGCAGGGCCGCCCTCCGGATGCGCTTCTCGTGGCTCATGGACGTGGCTCCGGCAGCCAGAAGTTCCGCGCCTTCACGCCCTCCAGGTCGTGCGCGAGGTCGTGACACGTGAGACACGAGCGCGCGCCGCTCTGGAGCTCCGCCTGGATGTCCTGGTGCGCGGACGCCTCCAGGAAGCTCCGGGCGTCGCTGTGACAGTGCAGGCAGTTGTAGTTGGGATACGGCTGATAGAGCTTCGGTCGCTCGGGAATGGTGCCGAAGTAGTGGACCCAGACGTGCTTGAGCCCGTTGAACTTCGCCTTCGCGTCACCGAACAGGGCGTAGTCCGTGTGGCACGCGTAGCAGGTGGTGTCCCGGCTGATGAGCCGCTTCTGGTAATGCACCGCCGCCAGCGACGCGGCGTTGTCCACGAACAGGCTCTGCCCGTACGGCTCCATCTCGTGACAGCCCAGGCAGAACTGCGTCTGCGACGACTCACGCACGCCCACGGCGACGCCCGCGCCGGTGACGACCAGTGGGAGGATGGCCAGACCCGCGAGCAACACCAGCCGCCCCAGGTGGCTCGCGGTCAGGACTCCCGCCGCGAACGCAATCAGGGCGACCAGGACCGCCACGGCGATGACAACCACTATCAAGAGGGTGGGCAGGCGGGAACCTCGCTCCCTTTCCTATACAGGTCTCATGCCCATGCGTGAACCCTGGAATGAAGATGCGCAATCGACACGCAATTCCTGCGCACCCGCGCCATGGCGCGCAAGAATTGCGCGACCATGACCGGGGGGAGCGACAGCACGTCCAATCCCTAGCGCTTGTCGACGAGGTGGCGCAGGAGCGAGGTGAGCCCGGAGAAGCGGAACGACGGGTCGATGTACTTCTCGAGCACGTAGAAGGCGAAGTAGTAGGCACGACAGAAGGCCCAGATGGCGAGCAGCAGCAGGAGCAGGACGCGCCACTCGGGCAGCTCCATCAGGAGCAGCGCCGACGAGACGCAGCCGATGACGACGAAGAGGATGGCCTTCACCCACATCCACCGGTGGGATTGCAGGTCGCGCATCCCTGGAACGTAGCGCCTGGCGAGCCCTCTTCGACAGGCCGGCCCGCCCACGCTCGACCTCCGGGACTTGCATGCATACCAACCGTACGGTATGACATCGCCATGCCACGCCCACCGAAACACGCGCCAGAACGCGGGGATGCCCGGACGCGGCTGCTCGAGGCCGCGCGCGACACGATTCGCGCGAAGGGCTTCGCCGCGACCTCGGTCGAGGAGCTCTGCCAGGTCGCGGAGGTGACGAAGGGCGCCTTCTTCCATCACTTCAAGAGCAAGGAGGGGCTCGGCGTGGCCGCCGCGGAGCACTGGAAGGAGACGACGACCGCCTTCTTCGCGAGCGCGCCCTACCACGCCCCCGCGGACCCGCTCGACCGGGTCCTGGCCTACGTGGCCTTCCGCAAGTCCATCATCACCGGGAGCCCCGCCGAGTTCTGCTGTCTGGTGGGCACGCTGGCGCAGGAGGTCCACGCGAGCGCGCCCGACATCCGGGAGGCCTGCGCCGCGAGCATCTTCGGTCATGCCCAGACGCTCGAGGCGGACATCGCCGCCGCCATGCGCAAGCGCCGCGTCTCCGGAGGCTGGACGGCCGCGAGCCTGGCACGCCACACCCAGACGGTGATTCAAGGCGCCTTCGTGCTCGCCAAGGCGGGGAACGACGCGGCCCTCGCGCGCGAGAGCCTGGACCACCTGGACCGCTACATCCGCCTGCTCTTCAGGCTCACACCCCCGGAGAAAGCCTCACCATGACCCAGGCCACATCGCTCGGCTGCGCCTGCGGGGAAGTCTCCCTGCGGGTGGACAAAGCCCCCATCATCAGCGCCGAGTGCTGCTGCGACAGCTGTCGCGCGGCCGTCGCGAGATTCCAGGCGCTGCCCGCGTCACGGCTGCTGCTGGGGCCTCGGGACGCGTCGCGCTTCGTGCTCTACCGCAAGGACCGCGTCCACTTCCTCCAGGGCACGGACCGCCTCGCGGAGTTCCGGCTCACGCCGGAGTCGAAGACCCGCCGCGTCGTCGCCACGTGCTGCAACACGCCCGTGTTCCTCGAGTTCCAGAGCGGCCACTGGCTCAGCCTCTATGGGGGCCTCTGGGCCGACGGAACCCTGCCTCCGCTGGAGCTGCGGACGATGACCTCCGACCTGCCGCCCGGGCCCGCGCTCCCCACGGACGTGCCCAACAGCCGGCACCAATCCGTCGCGTTCTTCATCAAGCTGCTCGGCGCGTGGGTGGGGATGGGCTTTCGCAGCCCGAAGCTCACCTTCGTCAAGGCGGAGCTGCCGCGCTGACCTCGCGCGCGGATGCGCCTGCTAGAGCCTGCCGACGACGAGCCCTCGGACGTCACGATACCACCGACAATCGCATGACCAGAGCCCTCCAGGTGCAACAGCAACGCACAGGAACGACCGGGCATCAGCAGATAGATGGAACCCCGGACGCGACGAGGGGCGTCGAAGCAGCTCACGAATTGTTCGTGAGTTCATCGACTTGCTCGAGGAGTTCCCATGCCCGCTCGCCGTGTATCCCTGGTCCCTGTTTCACTGTGCGCCACTGTCGCGCTCGCCCTCCTCTCCGGCTGTGGTGGAGGCCTCGCGACGTCCAACCCGCGCTACTTCACCGACGGGAAATGGAACGCGTTGGACAGCCCGTATGCCCTCACGCCCATGCTCGCCTGCGCGTATCCGGCGGAGGGCAACGACAAGGTGTATCGCAACCTCGAGGACCATCTCGCGCCCGCCATCTGGAGCGCGTATGGCAAGGATGTCTCCGAGGTGAAGGTGAAGAAGTTGAAGGGAGACAGCGAATGGTGTGACGCGTTCCCGAACATCGCCGCGGACCGCTTCATCGTCCCGCCGCGGATGAAGAAGGAGCTGGCCGAGTACGTGAAACAGTCCGGCGCCAGGGGTGTCATCATCCCGGTCGCGCACCTGTATCGCTCGCCCATCATGAAGGATGTCCTGGGCCCTGATGGTTCGCCCATCGGGAGCGTGGAGACGGACCGCTTCGGCGCCGATGGCACCGCGGGCCTCTTCGTCCACTACATCAACGAGAGCGGCGAGCTCGTCTACACGGGACGCTCGAAGACGAATGGCCTGGGCGTGCTCGCGAACCCCATCGATTACATGCGGGACCATGCGTCCGACTACGCCCAGCAGATGACGCAGAAGGCGCCGCCCGTCGCCCTCCAGTAGCCCTCGTGCTTGACTCTCCCCCTGGGGGAGACCGCCACCCTCCGGGCATGTCACCCACGGACATGTCTCGGAGGAAGTGCATGGAGGCGGCAATCCTTGGAACCCTCATCCTGCTGGCGGGCGCGGCGGCGGGCGCCTGGTGGTGGATGGGGCGGGCCCTCTTCCAACCCGGCACCGTGACGCAGGTGCTGGCCGCGCGGGGCGAGACGCTGGAGGTACCTCCGGGACAACGCGCGGACGCCTCGTCCTGGCAGGTGACCGGAGATGTCCAGTTGCACCACGTCGCCGTGGGCGAGGGGCGGGACGTCCTCGTCATCCACGGAGGCCCCGGCCTGCCTCCAGCGAACCCCTGGCGCGCGGCGGCGCTGACGAGGGATGCCCTGCGTTGGCACTTCTATGACCAGCGAGGCAGCGGCGCCTCCTCGCGGCCCATCACCCTGCCGCCTCCCGGGGGCACCTGGCGGGCCATGCAGGAGGTGGAGGCCCGCCTGGGACTCGCCGCGCAGCTCGCGGACGTGGAGCGCATCCGGCGCCTGCTCGGCCGGGAGCGACTCACGTTGGTGGGCCACTCCTTCGGCGCCCTGATTGCCCTGCTGTACGCGGCCGAGTGGCCGGAGCGGGTGGACGCGCTCGTGCTCGTGGCGCCGGCCCCGTTGGTGACGATGCCCTCGAAGGGCGATGACCTGTTCACCCAGGTGCGCACCCGTCTGGACGAAGCAGCCCAGCGGGAGCTCGCGGCCTGGATGAAGCACACCTTCGACTTCCCTGCCCGCCTGAAGGACGCCGAGGCCCGCCTCGCCGAGCACTTCGCCGCCTTCGGACCGCTGTATGCCCGGGCCCTGAACGCCGAGCGCCCCGACACGAGGCCTCCCGACACTGGTGCCGCTGGAGGCTTCCTCTCGCTCGGGCTCTACCTGAGCCTGGGACGCCATCACGACTGGAGCGAATGGCTGCGCCGGGTGCGCGCGCGCACGCTCGTCATCCATGGCGCCCATGACCTGCAGCCGCGCTCGGCCACCACGCGCGTGGTAGAAGCGATTCCCCACGCGCGACTCGTGGAGCTGGCGGGCAGCGGGCACTTCCCCTTCGAGGAGCAGCCCGAGGCCTTCGCGGCCACCGTGCGCGCCTTCCTCCAGGAGGAGGAGCGGTGAGCGGACTGCTGTACTCCATCGGCGAGGTGTCTCGCATCACCGGGCTCACCGTGAAGGCGCTGCGCCTGTACCAGGAGAAGGGGCTGCTCGAACCCTCCCGCGTGGACGCCTCCACGGGCTACCGCTACTACACCGAGCACGACATCTCGCTCGCCCACACCGTGCGCGCGCTGCGCGACCTGAAGCTCTCCCTGGAGGAGATTCACGGCGTGCTCACCCAGCTGGGACAGGGCGCCTCGCTCGCGGAGCAGCTCGCGCGCGTGCGGGCCCGACTCGCCGAGGAGGCCGCGAGCGCGCGACGCTCCGTGCTCGCGCTGGACACGCTGCTCGAAAACCAGGCCCGGGCGGAGGCCTACCTGCGCGCGCCACCGCCCCTGCTGGAACGCTGGCTCCCACCCGTTCGTGTCGCCGTGCATCGGGCCCGGGGGCGATACTCCGACGCGTCGGTGTTCTTCCCCCGGCTGCTGGCCGCGTGTGGCCCCCACGTGGCCGGGCCCCCCTTCTGCCTCTTCCACGAGGCGGAGTACCGCGAGGACGACGCGGACCAGTCCTGGTGCGTGCCTCTGGCCCCCGGGGCCGTCCCGGAGGGCGTCGCCATCTCGGAGCTGCCCGAGGTGCGGGCCGTCACGCTCGCGCACTCCGGCCCGCCCCACTCCGTGGGCCCATCCTGGGCCCGTCTCTTCGCCCACCTCCACGCGAAGGAGCGCACCCCGAGCGTCCCGCTTCGCGAGACCTACCTGCGCGTGGACTCGGCCCAGGGCGCCTCGTGGATGAGCGAGCTCGCGCTGTCGTGGGAGGCGAGCCCGGACTGAATCAGGGCGACGGCGCCCGGTGGCTCGTGGAGAGCCAGCGACGCACCTCGTCCAGGTACTCCTTCGGGAGCGCATGCCCGCTGTCGAAGGTCTTGTGTGTCTTTCGCACGGACGGAGCGGACTCGAACAGGGCGCGACTGTCGGCAACGGACGCGAAGTCATCCTGGTTCGCGGTCAGCAGCAACCAGTCCTGGCGAATCGTCGACATGTGCCGCGACGGGGCGACCTCCTCCAACGACGGGTCGATGTGGGGCGGCACCATGGTGATGAGGTGGGTGACGCGCTTCTCGCGTGCCGCCAGCAGGAGCCCCACCTGGGCGCCCATGCTGTACCCGACGACGAGCACGCGCGGCGGCGTGCCCTGGGCGAGCACCGCGGACAGCAGCGCGTGGGCATCGCGCACGGTGTCGGCGATCATCTTCACGTACCGCGCGGGCTCGCCCTTGTGGGCCAGCTTCGCGAGCGCCCCGGGCTTCGCCTCGGGGTTCGCCCGCTCTCCGTGCAGTCGCGCATCGAGGAGATAGACGCGGTAGCCGGCCCGCAGGAGCTCGTCCTTCAAGACGCCGCCATGCGTGGGCCCCGCGTCAGACAGCCAGTCCTCCTTGCGGCGCGTGAGGCCATGCACCAGGACGGCGATGGGTGGATTCGCGTGCCCCCCTTCGGGCTCGAGCACCCGCGTGGGGATGCGCTCGCCATCCGCGCCACGAACATCCAGTGTCGGCGTCGGGGCATCGGCCCGGGCCAGGGAGGCGGACAGCAGCAGCACGCACAGCGACAGCCAGCGGAACATGGTGGACTCCTGGAAGTGAGCTTCACCGTCACCCTGCCCTCCGCTGTGTCGGACAGGCGTCAACCCGCGGTTGACGTTCGATTGACGTTCCCTCCGGTAGCCTGCGACCGTCCTGCCATCCCGAGGTCCCCTGCCCGCTCATGCGAGTGCTCGTCGTCGAAGACAACCGTGACCTCCAGGCCAACATCGCGAGGTTCCTCGGCGCGGACTTCCAGCTCGACTTCGCCGCCACCGGGCCCCAGGGGCTCACGCTCGCGCTAAGCCACGAGTACGACGTCATCGTGCTGGACCTGATGCTGCCGGGGATGAGCGGCATCGAGCTGTGTCAGCGCTACCGGCAGCTCGCCGCCCGGCTGGTGCCCATCCTCATGCTCACCGCGCGCGACACGCTCGAGGACAAGGAGGAGGGCTTCCGAGCGGGCGCGGACGACTACCTCGTCAAGCCGTTCTCCCTGAGGGAGCTCCGGCTGCGGCTCGAGGCCCTCGCTCGGCGCCCCGTGCCTCCGAGCGGTCGGCGTCTGACGGTGGGCTCGCTCACCCTGGAGCCCGACACAGGACAGGCCCGGCGCGGCGAGCGCGGCGTGCGACTCAACCGGACCGAGGCACGGCTCCTCAAGCTACTGATGGAGTCCGCGCCCGGGCCCGTGTCGACGGCGACGCTCGCCCATCAGCTCTGGGGCGACGACGCGCCGGAGTCCAGCGCCCTGCGCACGCACGTCTATGCGCTGAGAGGCGCGCTCGCCGAGCTGGGGATGGACGACTGCATCACCACCCACCGCAACAAGGGCTACAGCCTGGAGGCCCGTGAGGACTAGGTCGATACGAGCGCTCCTCCTGGGCGCCATGGTGTCGTCCGCGGCGCTCTCGCTGGTCCTCATGGGGGCGTTCTTCACGCTCTTCAGCTACGACCTCGAGGACACCCTCTTCGCGCGGCTCGTCGCCACCGCGATGGACGAGCACGGCGGCGATGGGGTGATGCCACTCGGCATCAGGACCTATGTGGGCCACGCGAGCCTGCCGTCCTGGCTCCAGGCGGAGGTGCCGGCGGACGCGCTGGGTGGCGAGTACGAAATCTTTCCTCCCGGACACGGCCACTTCCATGTCGCGGTGCGACCGGACGTGTCGACAGGCCTCACGCGCTACGGCGTGCTCGACACGACGGAGCTGACCGGCACCACGCGCCAGCTGCGTCGCACGTCGGGTCTGCTGGTGGTGAGCGCGGTGCTGGCCCTGCTGGGCGCCGCCGGGCTCTCCCTGCTGGTCGCGAGGCGGCTGGGGGTTCCGCTGGAGCGGCTCGTCGCGCAGGTGCAGTCGGGACAGGCGACGCGAGCCGAGGACATCGTCGTCACCGAGGTGCGGGCCCTGTCCCAGGCCTTGAGTGCCCGGGATGTCCGCATCCAGGAGCTGCTGGAGCGGGAGCGGGCGTTCAACCGGGACGCCAGTCATGAGCTGCGCACGCCGCTCGCCGTGGCGCAGGGCGCGGTGGAGATACTGGAGCTGGACCCGCCCAGGGACTCGGCGACCTTCGAGCGGCTGCGGCAGGCGGTCCTCCAGATGGGCCTGCTGACGGAGGGCATCCTCTGGCTGGCGCGGCCGGGGCGCTCGGACGAGACGTGCGGACTGGTGGGCATCTCTCGCGAGCTGCTCGCGCTGTACGGTGGCCACCTCTCCCGAGGCGACGTGGCGCTCGTCATCGAGGCGACGGACGAGGTCGTCGTGCCGCTGCCCGGCTCCGTGGCGCGGGTGATGCTGGGCAACCTCATCAAGAACGCGCTCGCGTATACGGAAGAGGGGCGCATCGTCATCCGCGTCACGCCCGAGGCGTGGAGCATCGACGACACAGGGGTGGGCTTCGGTCGGAGCGAGCCCGAGCGGAGGGGCTTCGGTGTCGGACTGTCGCTGGTGGAGCGGCTGGCGCGCCGGTTCCAGTGGACGCTGGACCTCCGCGCGGTGGAGCCGCATGGCACACATGTCCGACTGACCTGGCCTTCATGAGGGCGGGCGCTGGAACTCATGACCCGGGCCATCTACAACTGCCCCATGCACTCGAGCCTCCGCCGCCTGACCGCTCTTGTCCTCGTCTCGCTGACGCTCGCCTGCGCGACGCGAGCCACGGCGCCCTCCCCAGGAACCCCCATGACGACGCCCTCCCCGCTGGACGCTCCCGCCGAGCAGTACGTGAAGCTGGCCCTCGCCGTGGGGCAGCACGACGGCAACTACGTGGACGCCTATTACGGTCCGGAGGCCTGGGCGAAGGAGGCCGAGACCACGAAGCTGCCCCTGCCCGAGATTGCCGCGCGCGCCGCCGCGATGGTGGCCGCGGTGGAGGCGACGCCGGTCCCCGCCGATGAGCTGCTCGCGATGCGCCACCGCTTCCTGCTGACCCAGCTGCGCTCGCTGGAGGCGCGGGTGCGGATGCTGTCCGGCGAGAAGCTGAAGTTCGACGAGGAGAGCCAGGCGCTCTACGGCGCGAAGGACCCGGGGCACACCGACGCGGAGTTCGAGGCGGTGCTCGCGGAGTTGGACAAGCGCCTGCCCGGCCAGGGGCCGCTGGTCGACCGGCTGGACCGCTTCCGCAACGACTTCGTCATCCCGAAGGACAAGCTGGACGAGGTCTTCCGCGTCGCCATCCAGGAGGCCCGGCGCCGCACGCTCCAGCACGTGGAGCTGCCCGCCAACGAGCACTTCACGTTGGAGTACGTCACCAACAAGCCGTGGAGTGGCTACAACTGGTACAAGGGCAACTCGACCAGCGTCATTCAAATCAACACGGACCTGCCCTTCTACATCCTGCGTGCCATCGACCTGGCGGCGCACGAGGGCTATCCGGGGCACCACGTCTACAACGCGTTGCTCGAGCAGCACCTGGTGCGCGGACGCGGGTGGGTGGAGCTCACGGTGTATCCGCTGTACTCGCCCATGTCGCTCATCGCCGAGGGCAGCGCGAACTACGGCATCGACGTGGCGTTCCCGGACGCGGAGGCGTACCTGCGGGACGTCCTCTTCCCGCTGGCGGGGCTCGACCCGAAGCGCGCGGCCAACTACGTGGCCGTGGAGGCGCTGGCGGCGAAGCTGTCCTACGCGAGCAACGAGGGCGCGCGCCGGTACCTGGACGGACAGCTCAGCCGCGAGGCGACGCGGGACTGGTTCGTGCGCTACGGCCTGGTGTCCGTGGAGCGGGCGACGCAGAAGATGGCCTTCATCGACTCGTATCGCGCGTATGTCATCAACTACAACCTGGGCCAGGACCTGGTGAAGCAGTACGTCGAGCGCCACATGGGCACCGACACCTCGCCCGAGCGCCGCTGGCAGGTGTTCCGCGAGCTGCTGTCCTCCATGCGGCTTCCGGCGGACCTGGACCCCGCCGCGAAGTGAGGGCCGGGTTCCACACCTGCCCAGGAAGCGCGAACAAGGGAGTCACACATGCGCGTCACACGGACTGTTCGACTCGAGGTGAACCCGACGACGGACCCGCGGTGGGCCGCATGGGAGGGCTCCTTCAGGTTGCCCGCGGCGCCTGGCGAAGCCGGAGGGCCCCAGTGGTACTCGGGCAAGCGGCGCGGCGAGCGCCTCGTGATCCACCGGCAAATCCCTGCCTGGGAGCGCTGGGTGTGGCGCCCGAGGAACCACGTGGAGTCCTCCGTGGAGAAGGTGGCTGAGAAGGAGGTCCAGGTGGTGACTCGCCTGGTGTGGCACGACTCGGTCATCCTGCCCCTCGCCGCGTTGGTGCTCGGGACGCTCGCGACGTTCCGGTTCCTGTGGGGGACCGCCTGGCTCTGGGGCTTCCTGGCGATGATGTATGCCTTCGCGGGCCTGCCGTGGCTCGTGGGCTCTCGACAGGTCCGGCGGGAGTCCCTGGCGTTGACCCACGCACTCGAGAGTCAGGCCACCGCGGCTGACACGACAACACGCCCCCATTGACGTGTCAGGCCAGGTGCTTTGACGTGTAGGCCCGAAGCACCCTCTCTTGAACACACCACATCCCCCCGGAATGACAGGCGCTGGGGGGATGGCTTATCGTGTGCAAGTGGGGGAGGCATGCACACTCGTGCGGACCGTCTGTCATTCGAGGCGCCTCTGGCAGAGCCGACCAGGCTCGTCGAGCAGGCCCGCGACCTGGTGAACCAGCGCGTGACGCTGGGGGAGGTCATCCCCTTCCTCACCGAGCCCGAGTTGCTCGCCGCCAGTGATGCCTTGCTGCTGTCGGTGCCCGGGTTCCGCGAGCTCCACGCCGAGCTGTGGGACCCGGCCCTCCCCGAGCCCGAGGCCCTCTCCACCCTGCCGGAAGGCTCGTTCGGCCGCTGCTACGCGGCCTACATGGCGCACTACCGGCTGGCCCCGGACTTCTTCCCCATCCAGGCCGAGCTCGACCCGGAGGCGACGCCCACCCGCTACGCCGTCCACCGGCTCAACAAGTGCCACGACTTCTTCCACGTCCTGGGCGCCTATGAGACGTCGGACGCGGACGAGGTCGCCGTCCAGTCGTTCGTGTTCGGACTCGCGCCCTCCGCGCTCGCCCTGTTCCTGGCGGCGGCCTCCGTGCACCCGGACATCCTCCGCGACAAGTACAAGCACCTGCGCGACATCTACGAAGGGCGCATCCAGGCCCACGACTTCGTCCGCGGCGTCGCCGCCACCGCCCTGCTGGGCGCGCGCCTCGAGTCCCTGATGGAGGAGCCGCTGGAGGGACTGCGGCAGCGACTCGGCCTGGGGGCACGGGCGGACTTCCGGCCCGGGCATCCCGGCGAGAACACCTGCTCGGGCCGCTCCGTCCCCGCCTTCTTCACGCACGCCGCCGCTCAGGGGCCGTGAAGCTTCAGCATCCGCCGCCCCACCTCCGTGTCCGCGAAGTCCGGCAGCCCCTCCGCGTCCGTGCTGACGCTGAGCTCCCGTAGAGCCTCGTCGCTCGCTCCCATCTCGCGCAGCGTCAGGCCAGCGAGGGCGTAGGCATCGCTCCCCAGGAGCAACCGACGTGGCTGTTTCTGCATCGCCGCGAGCCGCAGCAGCGCCTTCGCGGCCTTCTCGGGCACACCGCGCGCCGCGCCGGGGTTGGCCCTCACGCTCGCGTTGAGCGCCCCCACCGTGGCCTGGTAGTCGGGCTTCGAGGGATGAATCGTCATCGACGCGCCCGCCCAGTCCGTGGCGAAGCCACCCGGCTCCACGATGGTCACCTGGATGCCGAGCGGCGCCACCTCGTTCATCACCACCTCGCTGAAGCCCGCGACCGCGAACTTCGCGGCCTGATAGGCGCTCAGGCCCGGTGTGCCGCCACGCCGCCCGCCAATCGAGCTGATTTGGAGGATGCGCCCCTGGCGCTGCGCGCGCATCACCGGCAGCACCGCCCGCGTCACGTGCACCACGCCGTAGAAGTTGGTGTCCATCTGCGCGCGGAAGTCGTCGAGCGACAGGTCCTCCGCCGAGTCGATGTTGGCGTAGCCCGCGTTGTTCACCAGCACGTCGATGCGGCCGAAGGCCTCCACCGCCTCGCGCACCGCCCGCGCCGCCTGCTCGGGCTGGGTGACGTCCAGGGCCACCGGTCGGATGCGCGCGCCGTGCTCGCGAACGAGGTCCGCGAGCGACTCGGGGTTGCGCGCCGTGGCGACGACGCGGTACCCGGCGGCGAGCACGGCGAGGGTGAGCGCGCGGCCCAGGCCACGCGAGCTGCCCGTGATGAACCACACCTGCGAAGTGTCTTGGGTCATGGGCTCAAGATGCGGCGCGAGCCCGCGCGCCTCAAATCCAGACGCGCCACTATCTCATCGAATCGCGCCAACGGTTCGGCGTGGTGCCCTCCCAGGCCCGGAACGCCCGCGTGAAGGAGTTGAGCTCCTCGAAGCCGAGCAGGAAGGCAATCTCGTCCACGCCCACCTGCCCGGTGCGCAAGAGCCGCAGCGCCGTGCGATGCCGGACGTCGTCGAGCACCTGCTGATAGCTCAACCCGTGCTCCTCCAACCGGCGCTGGAGCGTCCGGGCGCTGAGCGCCAGCTCCCGCGCCACCTTCGCCACGCTGGGCCGCTCCCCCGCCATGCGCCGGGCGACCACCGCCCGGACCCGCTCGACGAGCGAGTCCTGCTCGACGGGCGCGAGTCGCTCGTCGAGGCTGGGGAGCAACACCCGCAGCAGGTTCGCATTGTGGGTGACGAAGGGCGTGGAGAGCACCTTCGCGTCGAAGACGAGCGCGTCGCGCCGCGCCTTGAAGCGCAGCGGGCAGCCGAAGAAGCGCATCAGCATCGGCTCGTCCGCCCGGGCGCGGAGGAGCTCCACGCGCTTGGGCGCCAGCGACAACCCGCTCCCGCGCTGCAGCAGCACCAGCAACGAGGCCAGCGAGGCATCGACGAGGCGCGCGGGCGCGGGGCTGGAGGCGTGCAGGTACGTCGTGTGGACGGTGACCTCGCCGCCCTGGGTGTCGACGGACATGTCCTTCGGGCCGCACAGCCGCTTGTAGCGGGCAATCTTGCCCAGGGCCGTGCCCAGGTCCGGTGAGTGCAACGCGGCCAGCGAGGAGATGTCGTACTCGTGCACCTGCGTCTCACGCGCGAGGCGCAACCCGATGTCCGCCGGAGACGACTCCCCGAGCACCTCCCAGAAGTGGAAGAACTGCGCGGTGCTCATCGCGCCCCCAGCGGGCACGCGCGCGGCGGCGGTGGCGTGGGCCACGTTCGCGCCGAGCCGGGCAAGACGCACGCCCACGTCGGGCGCGAGGTGGACGAGGTCTCCGCTCATCGGAGAAGCGTAACGGGCCCCCTGGCACGCGACCAATCCGATCGCGCCAATCGCTCGGACGGCGCCCCCACGCGCCAGGACAATCCCGCACGCAAGGCCCTGGCCACGGACCACGACCGCCTGTATGCCTGCCGGCATGAGCGCTCGGAATGCAATCGTCGTCGGAGGAACGGGCAACATCGGCGCCGCTGTCATCCACAGGCTGCGGGCGGAGGGACTGCACGTCATCTGCGCCTCGGAGGACGTGACGCGGGAGTCATCCGACTCGATGCGGGTGGACGTCACCGATGAAGCCTCCGTGAGGTCGCTGTTCGACAAGGCGTCCGCCAACGGGCCCCTTCATCTGCTGGTCAACTGCTCGGGCTTCGGGGCCTTCACGCCCATCGAGGAGACCTCGCTCGCCGACTGGCGGAAGAGCCTGGACGTGAACCTGACGGGTGCCTTCCTGTGCGCGCGCGAGGCGTTCAAGCGGATGAAGGCGCATGGCGGAGGGCGCATCGTCCACATCGGCTCGGTGAGCGACCACCTCACCCTGCCCATGAATGGCGCCTACGCCGCCTCCAAGCATGGCCTCCGGGGGCTGACGGGCGTGCTGAACGCGGAGGGAAAGGACCACGCCATCCGGGCCACGCTGCTGTCGCTGGGAGCCGTGTACACGGCCTTCTGGAAGACGCGTCCGGAGTTCAGCCCCGCCGACATGCTGTCCGTGGACGACGTGGCCGAGTCCATCTGGGAGATTGCCCGCAAGCCCTTGCACATCCGCGTGGACGAGCTGCGCATGGTCCCCTCGAAGGGGGTCCTGTGATGACGTCGGCCTCGAACGCGGACCTGGCGCTCGTCACGGGCGCCAGCCGGGGAATCGGCGCGGCCATCGCGGAGGTGCTCGCCGGGCAGGGGCTGCGCGTCGTCCTCCTCGCGCGGGACGAGGAGGCCCTGGCCCGACAGGAGGCGAAGCTGCGCGCCTCGGGAGCCCAGGCGTGGTCCTTCGCGTGCGACCTGGCGAACGAGGCCGCGCTGGACGCGACGCTCGCGAGGCTGGAGTCCACCGTGGGAGTGCCAGGAGTCCTCGTGAACAACGCGGGCTTCGGCGGGCCCTTCCACCGCGCCGACGAGGTCTCGCGGAGCGAGTGGGAGCAGCTCTTCGGGGTGAACGTGGACGCCGTCCACCAGCTCTGCCGCTGGGCCCTGCCGCGCATGAAGGCGGCGAGGTTCGGCAGAATCGTCAACATCGCGTCCTCCCTCGGCCTCTTCGGCGGGGCGCTCTCCTCCACCTACGCGGCCACCAAGCACGCGCTCGTGGGCTACTCCAAGTCCATCGGCGCCGAGTGGGGCGCGCACGGCATCACCTGCAACGCCATCTGCCCCGGCTACATCGACACGGAGATGCTGGCGAAGGCGCCGCCCGCGCTCCGCGAGGAGCTGCTGCGCAGGATTCCCGCCGGGAGGTTCGCCACGCCCGACGAGGTGGCCCGACTGGTGGCCTTCGTCGCGGGCCCCTCCGGGGGCTACATCAACGGCACCACGCTGGTCGTCGACGGGGGATTGTCATCCCATCTGGCCAACGACCTGCCGACCTTCTGAGGCGGCGCCGCTACGCCTTCTTCAGCGCGGAGACCAGGTCGCCCGCGCCCAGCCGGGTGACCTCCTCCGCGGAGGTGTGCAGGAAGCGCAGGGCGTACCCCTCGCTGCCCTGTGAGAGCGCGGGCACATCCGTCAGCCCCGCGAAGAACGTGGGCGCCTTGCCGGGCGTGAAGCTCCGCGCGGTGGAGTCCGCCTCCAGGCCTCGCAGCCTGCGAAGGAAGGAAGCGGTGTCCTCGTCCTCCGCCCGCTTCAGGACGGACACGGAGCCATCCCGACGCCGGACGTGCACGGTGCGGCTGCGCGCGGCGGCGTGCAGGGTCGCCAGCTCCCACAGCGTGGGCCGGGCGCCGGTGCCGAAGTAGGCCAGGGTGTCCTTGCCCAGGTGCGCGAGTCCGCCCCGGGAGCGGGCCACGCTCTGGAAGCCGTCCTCGGGAGGGACCTTCACGTCCACCCAGCGAAGCTGCTTCTCGACGAGGTCGATGACGAGCGGCACCGAGATCTGCGCGCTCCCCTGCAAGTCGAAGCGCTGCTCCACCGTGCGCGCGTCGAAGTGTTCCCCCTCCACCTCGTCCCGGACCATGAAGCCCGCGAACGCGTCCTCCATCCGGTCGAACGAGACGCTGTTGAAGGAGAAGACCACGGGGATGGCGTAGCGCACACCCTGGGCGAGCAGGCGCTCCATGTGCACGTCCAGGAACTCTGCGCCTCCCAGCGGCGGAGAGCCCGACGTGACATCCCCCGAATGCACCGCGGCGTCGTCCTCCAGCCGCAGGTTCGTGTAGTCACACCGGTCCACCAGCCACCAGTTCTTGTCGTAGAGCGCCACCGACAGGTCCAGGTCGACGTACGTGTTCTGGGGCTCCGTCCAGTGGACGAAGAAGCGCAGGACCTTCCCCTCCGGAATCGGCAGCAGGCTGCCGCGAGGCACCGCCACCAACGCCTTCGAGGCCGTCTTCTCCGCCATCGGCACCAGGAGGTCCCCCAGCGCCTCGTCGATGACCGCCTGAGGGAAGGACGGCAGGGCCTCCGCCCGTCGCAGCAGCTCCCGCTCCAGCGGCGCCACCAGCTGGCCAATCACATCCCCGGGGAGCAACGGACGACGGTCCTCCATGCCCCAGGCGTGGGTGGCCTCACCCTTCGGGAAGAAGATGCGCCGGGCGAACGGCTGGTGCCGCTTGCGCAGGTGCGCCGAGGCGGCGAGCAGCAACGCGGGCGGAGACCGGGCCAGCACGGCATCGAGCGTCGCGAGCAGCTCCGGCGCCAGCGACGCGGAGCCCGCGAGCGCCACCGAGAGCCGGCTCACATGGTCCAACCTGCGCAGCAGCTCACCGGGCCGCTGCCGGAGCAGCGTCAGCGCGCCCGGAAGCGCCCTCGCGCGCAGCGCCTCCTCGACGCGCGAGGTCCAGGAGCGGAACTCCACCACGACGCCGCCCTCGACGTCCCGCGTCTGGAAGGACTCGGGATGTGCACCGGCGAGGCCCAGCAGGGTCGCGCCGAACGGCGTCTGCACGGAGAGCACCGTCCCGCGCAGCACGGCGAACGCGAGCGAGACCTTGGGATGACGCCGCCACTCCTCGAAGACGTGCAGCAGCCCGCCGAAGGCCTTCCACAGGCCCGGGTTGCGACCGACGTCCTCGGTGACGTTCAACAGGGAGAAGCCCTCCATCATCTGGAGGACGGCGCGCCGCACCTGACGCGGCGGGCTCTTCAAGGGCACCTTGACGGAGAGGTCGGGGTTGCCACCCGCCCAGGCCACCAGCACGCGGAGCACATCCGAGGCGGTCTTCACGTGCGCCGCGGCGCCGGCCAGCACGTCCCCCGCCGTCCGGGGGTCCCGGAGGAGGTGCCCCACGATGAGCGCCAGGGTCTCCTTCACCGGGATGCGCCGGGGCAGCCAGCCCAGCACCCGGGGCCCGAAGGCGGACACGAGTCGCTTGAGGAACTCCAGGTCGCGAGGGTTGAGCACCGTGGACCGCGATGCCAGCCGTCGCATCAGTCCGCTCGCGGTGGCCTCGGGGTCCGTGCCCAGGGACAACCGCGTCAACTGGCTCCGACGGATGGAGTAGACGGTCCGCGAAGCGCCCTTGAGTTCCTTGGGCTGCAGGAAGGGGTCCGTCGGCGACAGACGTCGACGGCAGATGGGACAGGCGGAGTAGTCCTTGCCGTCGAAGCACTTCTCACAGACGAGGTGGGCGCACGGCGACAGCGCGCGCACCGAGCCCAGGGTGCCGCAGTGGATGCACGGCTGCTCGGGGTTCTGGTACAGCCACGACAGCACGCGCTGGACGAACAGCGCCTGCGTGTCGCGCGGGACGCTGTGGGGGAAGGCGCGGAACAGCGGGACGAAGGGGCGGTCCTTGCCCACCGTCGCCGCGCAGTTCTCGTAGAGGAAGCGGCCGGACGCGGCCAGGGTCTCGTCGGGGAGCGCGAGCAGCGCGTCCCGGAGGGCCCCCGCGAGCACGTAGCCGACACCCGCCAGGTCCGCATCCAGCGCGACCAGGGCCTCCTCGCGTGCCTTCGTGTCACCGCCGGCGGGCAGGCCCGTGGGAGGAAAGACGAGCCCCGTGGTCCAGAGCAACAGCGCGGCGGAATCGCCCGTGAGTTGGAGCGAAGGGGCGCCCATGGTGACTCCCTGAGAGAGGGGAAAGGCGGGGCGGAGAGCGGATGAGCTACCTCATAGGAGTGAGAAGGAAGCACACCCAAAGCCGCCCCGCTGGGAACCCTACCAGGGCCCACCAGGAACCGCCAACGAGGAAAAAGACCGGGGCATCGGACACACGCCGTGCGCCAGCGAACCATCGCCAGACATCCTCGACGTTGAATTGACAGCGTGAACCCACCCCTCTCAAGTTGGGCCGTCGCCGACGCCGGCGATCTGGAGCACGTGAGGGTGTGGGCGGGCGCAATGCCTCTCAGACCCAGACACGCATCGCAGTCCATCGCGTCATTCCCATGCCGAGGATTGTTCCATGTCGAAATCGAATCCGTCGACTGTATCCAGCCGTCTGTTCTTCACACTCGCCACGCTCTGGGGCGTGCTCCTGGCGCCCGCCGCCCAGGCCCACTCGGCTGTCTATGGTGGAGGACCTTTCTACTCCGGGGGCACCGCGGTGATGGATGACCTGCGCGCGTCGGGGTTCACCACGGTGATTCTGTGGAGCTTCCACATCGAGGACAACGGGGACCTCGTCTACAACGACATCCCCGTGGTCCGGAATGGCGCGTACATCGGCGACGCGGCGTGGCCCACGCGGCTGGCCACGCTCAAGCGGGCGCCCACGTCGGTCAATCGCATCGAGGTGTCCATCGGCGCCTGGAGCGTCCCGGACTTCGAGCGCATGGCGAGGCTGGTCAACGGCACCGCCGCCGGCTGCGGCACCACGCTGGTCTGCGGCACCGGGAGCAACAGCATCCTGTACCGCAACTTCCAGGTGCTGAAGACCATCACCGGCGCGGACGCGGTGAACTTCGACGACGAGAGCGCGTATGACCTCGCTCCGACGACGACCTTCGGGCAGATGCTGATCGGCCTGGGCTACAAGATCGCCTTCGTGCCGTACACGCAGCAGACATTCTGGCGCAACCTCCGGAACAACCTGGGGAGCGCGGTGGACCGCATCTATCTCCAGGTCTACGACGGCGGCGCGGGCAACAACCCGGCGAGCTGGAACACGGCCATGGGGATGACGGTGTCCCCGGGCCTGTGGTCGCGGCACGGCACCAACTGCGCGTCGGGTGACAGCCCGGCTTCGGTGCAGACCAAGATGACCCAATGGAAGGCCAATGCCGGCATCCCGGGCGGCTTCATGTGGCTGTATGACGACATCCAGCGGTGCTCGGCGCAAGGGACGAGCGCGCAGTACGCGGCGGCCATCAACACCGCGGTCAGCGGCAACACGCCTCCGGTGGCGAACTTCGGCGTCACCCTCAGCGGGCTCACGGCGACGTTCAGCGACGCGTCCACGGACGCCGATGGCAGCATCGTCTCGCGCAGCTGGAGCTTCGGCGACGGCACCACGTCCACGGCGACGAACCCCGCGCGCACGTATGCGAGTGGCGGCAACTACAACGTCACGCTGACGGTCACGGACAACGGTGGGGCGAGCCACAGCAGGACCCAGACGGTCTCCGTGGGCACGGGCTTCATCAACCTGGCGCTGAACAAGCCCACCAGCAGCACCACGCCCTGCAACAGCAACGAGACGGCGGCCAAGGCCGTCAACGGGAGTGTCTCGGGTGGAACCACCGACAAGTTCTGCTCACTGACGTCACCGGCGTGGATGGATGTCGACCTGGGCTCGGCCCAGACGGTCAGCAGCTTCACCGTGAAGCACGCGGGGGCAGGCGGTGAGACGGCGACCTGGAACACCCAGGCGTTCACCATCCAGACTTCGACCAATGGGACGACGTGGAACACCGTCGTCACGGTGAGCGCCAACACCGCCAACGTCTCCACCCACCCCATCACCGCCACGTCCGCGCGCTACATCCGGCTCCATGTGACGCTGCCCACCCAGGACTTCTCGCCGGCGGCACGCATCTACGAGTTCGAGGTCCGCTGAGTTCCAGGCATCCGCGCCGACCCGCGAGCATGTCTCGGGTCGGCGTGGGCGTCCCTCGTCAGGGCGCTGTTCAGAAGTGCGTGTGACTCGCCCCTACAAACATCACCAGCGTCCGTGGCCCTACGTCTCGAGAAGACGGCCATGACATGCCGGCACACCCTGCATCGACGTGGCGCGCCCGGACCGGCGGCGCACGGAGGCGACTTCCTTGCGTCGAGCGCGGACACAAAAGGCCGCGACGGGCGCTCACATCCATACACGTCGTGCCCCATGGGAGCGCCCGCGGACAAAGGGGCGCTCCTTGCCAACCTCGAGCGTCGACACGGAAGGCCGCGACAGCCGGCCTCATCGATACAAGCCATGCCGAGCTGGAACGCCTCGCGAGTGCGCGGGGCACTACTTCCCGGCGTCGAGCGCGGACAGCGCGGCCTTCACCGCGTCCACCGCGTACTGGGAGAACTCCCGCTGCATCCTGGGCAGCCGCTCCGCTTCCGCGAGCGCCGTCTCCAGGTCCTCGCGCGCCTCGTCCTTGCGGCCAGCCCGCTCCAGCGTCCGCGCCCGGCTCAGCCATACCGCCAGCCGTCGCCCTCCCTGCGCCCGCTTCAGCGCGCGGTCCGTCGCGGCGAGCGCCTCGTCGTAGCGACCGAGCTCCCGGAGGTTCGCGGCCACCCGCGCGCTGGCGGAGAAGTCGTCGGGCAGCTCGCGCTCCGTCTGGACGAAGAGCGCGAGGGTGTCCGCCAGGTGCCCGCTCGACTCCGCGGCGCTGTAGAGCGGAGGGTCCCACGCCGCCCGCCCCCGCGCCGTGGTCTCCTCGGCGCGATACGCGAGCACCTTCGCGTAGTACTCCTCGGACAGCTTCCGGGCCCCTTCCTTGTCGCCGCGCTCCTCGAGCAGGTCCGCCATGGAGCCGTAGAGCCACGTCTGCCCCTTCGCGTCGCGCTCGCGCAGCTGCTCGAAGGCCTTCTCGAAGTAGACCTCCAGCGCCTTCATGGCCGGCGCGGCCCAGGGCTTGGGCTCGTCCGCGTACCTCGCGCAGGCGTAGGCGGTGCTCGCCGCGCCCGCCCTGCGCGCTTCGTCGAGACTCGGGACCTCTTTCACCGCGTACTCCGCGCACGCCTGGAAGGCCTCGGCGTTCCACAGCGCGTTGAGCGCGGACTCCACGGCCCTCGCACGACGGCTCCACTGCTTGGAGCCTTTCGCCACCGCCTCCTGGTACTTGCGCGCCGCCAGTTCGTGCTCCCGCCTGGCATGGGCGCGGTCTCCTTCGAGCAGCAGCAATTCCGGCCCCGACACCTGGGCACTCAATGCGCGCCGGGCATCGTCGAGCAACGCCAGCACGTCCTCCAGCCCGGCGCCGCCCATCCAGCGCAGCGCGGGCGTCTCCGTCTCGGAGTCGAGCACCAGCAGCGTGGGCAGGTTGTCCACCGGGAAGCGCTCGAGGAGCGGCTCGTTGATGGGGTCATCCACATCCACCGCGAGCAGGACGTAGTCCTTCGACTTCTCGATGAAGCCGGGCGCGGCGAAGACCTGCGCCTCCATGGTCCGGCACGGCGGACACCACACCGCGCCGAAGTCGATGAAGAGCGGCTTGCGCGCGGCCCGGGCCTGGGCGAGCGCCGCGGCGTAGTCGTTCTGGATGAACGCCGCGTGCTCGGGGGGACGTGCTTTCGTGGTGGCACAACCCACGAGGACCATGAGGCAGACGGGGAGGAGCCGCTTCATGGGAGGCGACTCTACCACCGCGACAGCTCACATCCGTTCGCCGGGGAGCTGGCTGGCCTGCTTCACCCAGGACACGAAGCGGGCCTCGTCGAGCGCGTCGTCCTCGCGGATGTCGAGGTAGCGGGTGTCCTGGCTCTTCGACTCGCCCGGAGGCATGGGCTTCAGCGCCGTGCCCCGGAAGAAGGCCACCTTGATGTACTTCGCGAAGCAGTGGATGCCGAGGAACATCCCCTGGCCCTCGATGCCATACATCGGCGAGTTCCACTTCACCGCCTTGGACACTCCCGGGACGGCGCGAGAGATGAGCGCGTCGAGTCGCGCGCCGACCTCCCGCTTCCAGCCCGGCATGGCCGCGATGTAGGCCTGGATGGGGGCCTCCCCGTACCCCTTCGCGATCTGCGGATTGCCTCCGGAGAGGAGGACTGGCGCCTTGGCCGGTGCCGAGGTCGCCTTGCGCTCCGTGGCCTTCTTCGCCGCTGGCTTCTTCGCCGTGGTCTTCTTCTCGGCGGTCTTCTTGGCCTGGGGCTTCTTCGCCGTGGCCTTCTTCGCCGTGGCCTTCTTCGCAGTGGCCTTCTTCGCCGCGGCCTTCGCGGCCGTCTTGCCAACCATGTCGCGCACTCCTGGATGACGGGGGTGGGGCGCCATCACGCCCCGAACCCTATCGCTTCTTCGCCTTCGCACCGCTCGGCTTCGCGGCCTTCTTCACGGCGCTCTGCTTCCGCGCCGCCGGGGCCTTCTTCGCCGCCACCGCCTTCTTCGCCACCGGCGTGGCCTTCTTCTTCGGCGCACTGTTCAGGGCCGCGGCCGCCTTCACCAGCGCCTTGAACGCACTCGCGTCGACCTTCTCCCCCTCACGGATGTCGATGGCCCGGCGCGCGTTGCCCTCCAGGCTGGAGTTGAAGATGCCCGTCGGGTCGGGGACGCGGGCGCCCTTGATGAAGGTGAGCTTCGCGACCTTCGTGTACGCCTCCCCGGTCGTGACAATCCCATTGCAGGACCACACCGGCGTGCCCCACTTCCACTCCTCGGTCATCTCCGGGACGGCCTCCAGGATCAGCTTCCGCATCCGGGCCAGGGCCTCTCCCCGCCAGTCCCCCAGGTCGAGGATGCGCTGGTCGATGAGCCTCGACGCGGCCTCCCCGCTCGCCTGCCCCTCCCCCTTCTTCATGAGTGACCTCCGGCCAGCACCGGCGCCGCGGCCGGAACCGGAGCCGCCTGCAGGCGACGCCAGAAGAAGTACGACAGCCCCCAGAGCACGCTGGTCCCCACCACCCAACCCCACGCCTCGGGGCCGTCCCCCACCGCGCGGTGCGCGATGAACGCGGAGGCCAGGTTGATGGCGAACCCCGCGTAGGCCCACTCCTTCAGCCGCGCCGGCACGGGCGCGAGCAGCAGCACCACCCCGAGGAACTTCGCCCACGACAACCCCTCCCGGAAGTAGTCGGGGAAGCCCAGGTGGGTGAACGCCGCCGCCACCTGCGGCAGGCTCAGCTGCGCGTAGGCGGTGAAGCCGATCTGCAAGCAGAACAGCGCGGTGACAACCCAGAAGCCGATGGTGATTCTCTTCGAGCGCGTCATCTTCAGTTCCTCGGGGAAGAAGTGTGTCCAGGGGTCACGACGCCGAACTGCTCGGCGTACTCGGCATGCAGTCGCTGCCAGCCCTCGAACCGCATCGCCTCCGGGCCGACCAGGCGCCCCAGCGGCTCGCCCGCCAGGAGCCCATCCAACACGTCGAAGCAGATGTGCCAGCCCGCCGCGCCCATCGCGATGAAGCCCTGGTGGATGTTGTGCCAGAGCGTCAGCCGCGTGCCGCCGCTCTCGCGCGGCTCCAGCTCCCAGCGGACATCGTTCCCGCCCCAGCTGTACTCGAGCAGCTTCGGCGCCTCGGCCCGCTTCACCTGCGTCTCGGCGACGAGCGGCTTGGGCGCGCCCACCGTGGTGAGCATCGCGGAGCCCACCGCGCCCAGGTTCCGGTCCGAGTCGAACGGCGCCCACTCCCGCAGCTGCTCGGGGTCCGTGAGCGCCTCCCAGACCTTCACGGGCGGGTGGCGCAGGTCACGCACGAGGACGAGCGTCCAGCGCTCCGCGTCCTTCTTGATGTGGGCCCCGGCCGCGCGGCCGGGGGTGTACTTCGCACGGTGAGTCATCGCTTCTTTCCTTTGCTGGAGGTCTGCTCCATCCGGTCCAGATGGCGCTCGAGCGCGTCGACATGGGCCGTCCAGAAGCGACGGAAGGGCGCAAGCCACTCGTCGACCTCCATGAGCGGCTCGGGCCGCAGCCGGTAGACACGTCGCTGGGCCTCGACCCGGGACTCCACGAAGCCCGCCTCGCGCAGCACCCGCAGGTGCTTGGACACCGAGGGCTGGGACATCCGCAGCTCCCGCTCGATTTCGCCGACGGAGCACTCCGACGCGGCCAGCAGGCTGAGGATGCTCCTCCGGTTGGGCTCCGCGATGATTCCGAACGAGGATTCCATGTCGCATATATACCCATTGATTCATATAACTGTCAAGGCATGTACTGGAAATATGACAGGACCTTGTCAGGACATCGGGGGGTTTTGGCTTCGAGATGCCCGGCTCGCGACGTAGCCTCCGGCGCCATGGCCACCCCAGATGACCTGGCGTGCGAGCTCGCGGAGCTCGCGCGGCTGCGGCGCGCCCGAGACCTGATGGACCGGGAGTTCGACAGTCCCCTCACGGTGGAGTCGGTGGCCCGGGCGGCCGCCATGTCCCCCGCCCACTTCTCGCGCCGCTTCCGGAAGGAATACGGCGAGAGCCCCTACGGCTACCTGATGACCCGCCGCATCGAGCGCGCCATGGCGCTCCTGCGGCGCGGGGACCAGAGCGTCACCGACGTGTGCATGGCGGTGGGCTGCTCTTCCCTGGGCTCGTTCAGCGCGAGCTTCACCCGACTGGTGGGCATGCCGCCGTCCGACTACCGCGCGAAGCAGCACACCGAGGACCAGGTGCTGCCCGCCTGCATCCAGAAGGAGCGGACGCGCCCCCGCCGAGCAGGATTCGAGAAGCACCCTCCCACCCGTTGACCCACAGTGGAGTCATGACCCTCAAGCTCACCACCGTTCACCTGATTGTCGACGACCCGGACAAGGCGCTGCCGTTCTACCGCGACCTGCTGGGCCTGAAGCTCATCGGCGACGTCTCCCACGAGGCGTTCCGGTGGCTCACCCTCTCGCCTCCCGCGCAGCCGGACATCCAGATCGTCCTGAGCCAGCCGCACGCCGGCCGCACGAAGGAGGACGGTGACGCCATCGCGCGCCTGCTCGCCAAGGGCACGCTGGGCGGCGCCCTGTTCAGCAGCGCCAACCTCGCGGAGACCTTCGAGAAGCTGCGCGCCTCGGGCGCGGACGTGGTGCAGGAGCCCACGAACCAGCCCTGGGGCGTGCGCGACTGCGCCGTGAGAGACCCCGCCGGCAACCTCATCCGCATCAGCCAGGCCTTCCCCCTGCGCGGCAACGCGGGCTGAGCAAGCCCGCCCCCGTCGTCCCCACACCCCACCCGTTCGCCGTTGGTACCCCTGTCATGACCGAGCCCAAGCACTCCACTCCCGCGCATCCCGCGGACCGCCACGACCTCATCCGCGTCCGGGGCGCCAGGGAGAACAACCTCAAGGACGTGAGCGTCGAGCTCCCCAAGCGCCGGCTGACGGTGTTCACCGGCGTCTCCGGCTCGGGCAAGTCGTCGCTGGTCTTCGGCACCATCGCGGCCGAGTCCCAGCGGATGATCAACGAGACCTACAGCGCGTTCGTCCAGGGCTTCATGCCGTCCCTGGGCCGGCCCGAGGTGGACGTGCTGGAGGGCCTGACGACGGCCATCATCGTCGACCAGGAGCGCATGGGCGCCAACTCCCGCTCCACCGTCGGCACCGCGACGGACGCCAACGCGAGGCTGCGGGTGCTGTTCAGCCGCCTGGGCAAGCCGCACATCGGCTCCTCCAACGCGTTCTCCTTCAACATCCCGTCGGCGCGCGCGTCGGGGCAGATAACGGTCGACAAGGGCGAGGGCCAGGTCGAGGAGCGCGTGGTCACCATCTCCGGCGGCATGTGTCCCCGGTGCGAGGGCATGGGCTCGGTGACGGACATCGACCTGGGCCAGCTCTACGACGACAGCAAGTCGCTCAATGAAGGCGCGCTCACCATCCCCGGCTACAACGCGGACGGGTGGCAGGTGCGCATCTACGCGAACTCGGGCTTCCTGGACCCGGACAAGCCCATCCGCAAGTACACGAAGAAGGAGCTGGAGGACTTCCTCTACAAGGAGCCCACCAAGGTGAAGTTCGAGAGCATGAACCTCACCTACGAGGGCCTGGTGCCCCGCATCCAGAAGTCGTTCCTGTCCAAGGACAAGGAGGCGATGCAGCCGCACATCCGCGCCTTCGTGGAGCGCGCGGTGACCTTCACGCCCTGCCCCGAGTGCGGAGGCACCCGGCTCAACGCGGCCGCCCGGTCCTCCAAGGTGAAGGGCATCAACATCGCCGAGGCCTGCTCGATGCAGGTGAGTGACCTGGCCGAGTGGGTGCGCGGGCTGAACGAGCCCTCCGTCGCGCCGCTGCTAACCACGCTGCGCCAGACGCTCGACTCGTTCGTGGAGATTGGCCTGGGCTATCTCAGCCTGGACCGTCCGTCGGGGACGCTGTCGGGCGGCGAGTCCCAGCGCATCCAGATGATTCGCCACCTGGGCTCGTCGCTCACCGACGTGACGTACGTGTTCGACGAGCCGACCGTCGGGCTGCATCCGCACGACATCCAGCGGATGAATGACTTGCTGCTGCGCCTGCGCGACAAGGGCAACACCGTGCTGGTGGTCGAGCACAAGCCGGAGGTCATCGAGATCGCGGACCACGTCGTGGACATCGGCCCGGGCGCGGGCACCGCCGGTGGCGCGGTGGTGTTCGAGGGCGCCGTCGAGGGGCTGCGCGCCAGCGACACGCTCACCGGACGGCACCTGGGCTACCGCGCGTCGTTGAAGCCCTCGGTGCGAAAGCCGTCGGGGGCGCTGAAGGTGCGCGGGGCGAAGGCGCACAACCTGCGGGGCGTGGACGTGGACATCCCGCTGGGTGTGCTGGTGGTGGTGACGGGCGTGGCGGGCTCCGGGAAGAGCTCGCTGATCCACGGCTCGGTGTCGGGGCGTGAGGGCGTGGTGACGGTGGACCAGAGCGCGATTCGTGGCTCGCGGCGCAGCAACCCGGCGACGTACACGGGGCTGCTGGAGCCGATCCGCAAGGCCTTCGCCAAGGCCAACGGCGTGAAGCCCACGCTGTTCAGCGCGAACTCGGAGGGCGCCTGCCCCACGTGCAACGGCGCCGGGGTCATCTACACGGACCTGGCGATGATGGCGGGGGTCAGCACGCTGTGCGAGGAGTGCGAGGGCAAGCGCTTCCAGGCGGCGGTGCTGGAGTACCGGCTGGGCGCGCTCAACATCGCCGAGGTGCTCGACCTGCCCGTCAAGGACGCGGCGACCTTCTTCGGCTCCAAGGAGGCGCGCACGCCGGCCGCGCATGAAATCCTGAAGCGGATGAACGACGTGGGGCTGGGCTACCTGCGGCTCGGCCAGCCCCTCACCACGCTGTCGGGCGGCGAGCGGCAGCGGCTGAAGCTCGCGACGCACATGGGTGAGGAGGGCGGCGTCTACGTGCTCGACGAGCCGACCACGGGCCTGCACCTGGCCGACGTGGAGAACCTCCTGGGGCTGCTGGACCGGC
Organism: Myxococcus sp. XM-1-1-1; assembly: GCF_020037095.1. Taxonomy (NCBI): domain Bacteria; kingdom Pseudomonadati; phylum Myxococcota; class Myxococcia; order Myxococcales; family Myxococcaceae; genus Myxococcus; species Myxococcus sp. XM-1-1-1. Next base: position 58,764 of record NZ_JAIQDH010000019.1, on the reverse strand, counting down.
TGGTCGACTCGGGCAAGTCGGTCATCGTCATCGAGCACCACCAGGCCGTCATGGCGCACGCGGATTGGATCATCGACCTGGGCCCGGGCGCGGGGCACGACGGCGGGACCATCGTGTTCCAGGGGCCGCCGGCGGACCTCGTCTCCGCGAAGGCCACGCTGACCGGCCAGCACCTGGCGGCGTATGTCAGCGGGGTCTCGGGCGCGAAGGTCGGAGGCGGAAAGCCGGAAGCTCCCCGGGGGCGCGCGGCGCGGCGCTCGTAGTCGCGGCCTCCCACGAAGGCTCCGTGCTCCCAACGCGAGGGACACGGAGCCTTGCCGCGGCGGTGGCTCAGGGCAGGACGGCGGTGGCTTCGACCTCCACGAGGATGTCCGGCTCGAAGAGCACGCTGACGCCAATCAACGAGGCCGGCGCGGGGACGAACTTCAGCTCCTGCGCGACCTGCTGAACGCCCGCGCCGAACTGGGGCAGTTGCTCGGGCTTCCAGCCGACCACGTAGAACCTCAAGCGGACCACGTCGCTGAACGAGGCTCCGGCCGCCGCGAGCGCGAGGCCGACGTTGCGCAGCGACTGCGCCACCTGCCCCGCCAGGTCTCCTCGCGCGACGAGCTTCCCCTCCGCGTCGTAGGCGACCTGACCGGCGATGTGGACCTGCCGGGAGCCCGTGGAGATGGACACCTGATGGTAGAGCTCGGGCTTCATCATTCCATCGGGGTTGAGCAGCGTGACGGGCATGGCGGTTCTCCTGGGGTTGGCGATGTCATGACCCTATAGCGCTGGGATTGACGAACAGCGTTCCCCACTCCAGCGATGAGGCCGCTACAATCGTGGGGCCCATGAAGCGCGCCAACCTCGACGAAATCCTCGCCTTCATGTCCGTCGTGGACGCGGGCAGCTTCGTCGCGGGAGGGCGGGCCATCGGACTGACGCGCTCGGCCGCGGGCAAGGCGCTGGCCCGGCTGGAGTCGCGGCTCGGCGTGCGCCTGCTCCACCGCACCACGCGCCATGTGAGCCTCACCGACGATGGCCGCGTCTTCCATGAGCACTGCCAGCAGGTCCTCGCCGCGCTGGAGGAAGCGGAGGCCAGCGTCGGACAGCACACGGGGACTCCGCGAGGCGTCCTGCGCCTCACCGTGCCGGACGCGTTCGGCAGGCTGCTGGTGCTCCCGGTGCTGCGGGACTACCTGCGGATGTGGCCCGAGGTGCAGGCGGAGGTGAGCTTCAGCGACCGCGTCGCGGACGTCATCGAGGAGGGCTACGACCTGGCCGTGCGCATCCAGGCGACCCATACGGATACGCGCCTGGTCTCCCGGCTCGTGGCCGAGTACCCCGCCATCCTCTGCGCCTCACCCACCTACCTGGCCGCGCGTGGAGAGCCCCGGACGCTGGAGGAGCTGTCCGCTCACGACTGCCTGTTCTTCAGCAGCCGCGCGCGCAGGCAGCGCTGGCGCCTGCGTGAGCAGGGCGGCTCCTGGGTCCACGTGGAGGGACGAAGCCGCCTCCGGCTCGACAGCGGCGAGGCGCTGCGTGACGCGGCGGTCGCCGGGATGGGCGTCGCGTTCCTCCCCGGCTTCCTCGTCGACGCGGACCTCTCGCGAGGGCGTCTGCGGGCGCTGCTGCCCTCCGTCGAGACGGGCACCGTGCGCATCACCGCGCTCTACCCGAGCAAGACCCACCTGCCCGCCAAGGTGCGGCGCCTCATCGACCTGATGGTCGAGCGCTGGAAGCCGAAGTCGCGCTGACGTGGGTCGCCGCCACGCGAACCCGGGCGGGAAGGCCCAGGCGCGCCACCACGGCGTCCGGCCCATCCTCGGCCAGCGTCACCCGCGATTGCCGCGCCTCAGCGCGGAGCGCAGCCTTGCGGCTTGAACACTCGCTCCGTGGACGCGGGGAACCGGGCGAGCCTGCTGGCGGGCCGGCGCGGCCTCGGCGTGAGGTCACCGCCGCAGTTGGGGCAGATACCCTTCAAGCGCTCCGACACGCAGTTCGCGCAGAACGTGCATTCGAAGATGCAGATGAACGCGTCCGTCGCGTCGGGCGGCAGGTCACGGTCACAACACTCACAGCCGGGGCGGAGCTGCAGCACGTGGGAGACCTCCTGGGCGTCGGGACCCAACGAAACACGGGGACGCGACCGGTGCAATCTCCCCGGCCCCAGCGCGCAGCCCCGCTGCCCGTTAACAGGAGCGCTTGACCTTGCCACGGGTGTCAGGGGCTGGCGTGGCCCCTAGGAGAGTCGGATGAACATCGGAGAACTCGCCCTGGAGTCCCCTCACTCGCCGTTCGCATCCCAACCGGAAGCGCTCGCGGCGCTCCTGGATGGCGCGCGCTGACGAAGGTCAGTCGCCCGAGGGCTCCGCCCGAAGCGCGAGGAGCAGCTCCACCTGGGCGCGCAACGTCCGCGCCTCCTCGTGCTTGCCCAGCTTGACGTAGAGGGCCTCCGCCTCCCGCCGCTCCTGGAGCTCCTTCTGGAGGAGGGCATCCACCGCCTCCGGTGACAGGAGCCGACGCGGCACGTCTCCGCTGCCCAGCCCCTCCACGCCCCCCGCGACGACCCCCGTGACGGCCTTGGGGGCGACGCTCAGGTCCGCCGCCTCGGCGTTGTCGAGCGCGGCCAGCGTCTCCCGCAGCACCGCCACCGCCGCCGCGTTCCTGTCCCTCAGCGCATCCTTGAGCGCGGCCCGCAGCCGCGTCTTCCAGTCACCCACCGTTCTCATCGGCCCACCGTAGAGGTCCCCACCCGAACACTCAAGGCAACCCACCCAGCACTCCCCTCCCCGCCCGAGCTTTGTGTCTATTTGACACGAAGCCTGGAGCTTGAGAGAGTGCCGACGTCATGGACACCGCCTTCATCGCCTTCATTCCGCTCTCGAACTGGCTGCGCGGATTCGATCGCTACCGCATGCGGTACTCGAAAGCGTCCATCGCCGAGTCGACCTTCCCCGACGCGTTCTACATGTTGAGGGAGGACGAGCCCTGGGCGCCGGGGCTCGCGAAGGCGCGGCGGCTCGTCGCGAAGCTCGGCCGCGCGAAGGACCGCGTCGTCGCGCTGCGCGCCCGGCTGCCCACGTCGGGAGAGCGGGCGATGCGCCCCAACGACACCACGGGCACGGGAATCGGCTGGCGGTGGCCCTCGCCCGAGGTCCCCTTGAGCGGCGTCGCGTGGGTCGAGGACGACGGGACGCTGCGCCCCACCCTCCACGAGGAGGTCACCGCGCAGGCCTTCCAGTTGGACGACACGGGGCTCGCGCCGTGGGAGGACTGCCGCCCCCGCTCCTTCTCCGTGCTGCCCGTGGCGAAGGCCTGTCAGGCGAAGTGCGCGTTCTGCTTCTCGAAGGCCAGCGTCTCCGACCTGGCGCGGCAGCGCAGCGCCTCGCTCGAACATCAGCTGCACTGGGCGGACCTCGCCCGCGCCCGAGGGGCGGAGCGCGCCGTCATCACCGGTGGGGGCGAGCCCACCTTGATGGCCCCGGGCCCGCTGCGCTCGCTGGTGCGCGGCCTCGCCGAGCGGTTCCCGAAGACACTCCTCATCACCAACGGCGCGCGCCTGGATGCGGGGCAGCTGCACGCCTTGCGCGACGAGGGCCTCACCACGCTGGCCGTCAGTCGCCACGGCGTCACGCGCGAGGACGACGCGCGCATCATGGGCCTGTCGGTGGACTCGGGTGCGCTCGCGCGGGCCTTCGGGCTGCGCAGCCGCGCCATCTGCGTCCTCCAGCGGGGCGGCGTGGATGACGTCCCCAAGGTCCTCGCCTACCTGGAGCGCAGCGCGCGCGACGGGTTCCACGAGGTCTGCTTCAAGGAGCTCTACGTCTCCAGCCTCTCCGAGAACGCGTGGGCGCCGAGCGCCGCGAACCAGTACTGCGCGGCGCATCAGGTGCCGCTCGCGCTCGTGCTCCACGCCATGGAGGTCGGAGGCTTCACGCAGGTCGACGCGCTCCCTTGGGGAAGCCCCGTGTTCGAGGGAGAAGTCGCGGGGCGGGTGCTGCGCGTGGCGGCGTACACGGAGCCGTCCGTCGGCTGGGAGCGCACGCACCGGAAGGTCCGCTCGTGGAACCTCATGAGCGATGGGACCTGCCTCGCCTCGCTCGAGGACCCCGCCTCGGAGCTGCGCGGATGAGACACGAGGACTTCCTCGCGCTGCGGGACTCGTGGCGCGCGAAGCGGCCCGGGCTCATCGACCTGGCGGAGCTCAACGTCTACCGGAGCCTCGGGCCTGGCTTCGCGCCCATCGCGCCTTCGACCCACGCGGAGTCGCCCTACCGGTGTCACCTCGCCGAGCGCTATCTCGCGCACCTGGGGCTCGACGCGGGGCTCAAGGCGCGAACGCAGGTCAGCCACGGGGTGCGGCGCTCCCTGCGCGCGCTGTTCGGCTGGCTCGCGTCCCGGCGGGCGCGCCTCGGCGTCCCCGAGGACGTGTACCCGGTGTACCTGCAGCTCGCCGACGAAGCAGGTGTCCAGGTCGTTCGCTACGCCTCGCGCGAGGGCCTGCCCGCGCTCCAAGACTGCGACGCGCTCCTGCTGTGCGAGCCGCTCAAGCCCTGGGGACGCGAGCTCGGACGCGAGGAGGCCGAGCAGGTGGAGGCGTGGGTCCGCGCCGAGCCGGGGGAGCGGGTGCTGCTCATCGACTCCGCGTACGCGACACCTCCGGCGCCGTGGGTCCTGCGGCTCATGCAAGAGGAGCTCGCGTTCGTCCTCGTCTCGCTGTCGAAGGGCTGGCTCATCCCGGACCACGCGGGGCTGTGCATCACGCCATCGCGGTGGCGCGAGGACATGCGCGCCGCCTTCGCGCCGCTGCCGAAGGACGAGCGCAAGCTGCGCATCGGCTACGCCGCGCTCACCGAGCACGCAGCGCGTCCCACCGAGGTCCGAGCACGTCTCGTCGAGCATGCGCGCGCACTGGACGCGCTCACCACCCGCAGACCCGAGCTGCGGGCCTCGCGCTGCATCGGATACTTCGCCACGTCACAGTGCTCGTTCGATGCGCTGCTGGAGCAGGGCGTCCTCGGCGTGCCGGCGTCCGTCTTCGGCGGCCCCGAGGCGCTGAGCATCCTCTCGAGCCTCCCCGCCGCGCCGTCGGCACGAGCGACCTGATGGCACGGCGGTGGTTCTTCAGGCAGCGCGGCCTGTATTGACACCCAGCCCGCGGGCGCACCGGGCCTCTGCCGCGACCGGTGCGCCCTCTCTCGTGAAGCCGTCGCTACTCGAAGAGGGAGAGCTGCCCCAGCGAGCGCAGCTGCCCCGTCGTCTCGCGCGGGACCGCCTTCACCCGGACCTGTGACACGGCCGTCGTGCCGGTCAGGTCCACCTCCACGAAGGGCCGCGCGCCCGTGCCCTCGAGCAGGTTGGCCAGGGGCACCCACTGCGTGCCGTCGGCGCTGCCCTCCAGCACCAGCTCGTTCACGGCGCCGGACACCTCGAAGTTGCGCAGCACCGCCTTGCGTGGCACCACGGGCCTGGCCAGCTGCACCACGACCTCCTGGACGCCCGTCTGGAAGAGCACGAGCCCATCCAGCTCTCCGTTCGTGAGGCGGCACGGCGTCTCCGCGTTCAGGTACGTGCACGTCGCGCCACGGCTCACGGGGACGAGCGCCCGGCGAGGCAGGGCCCGCTCATCGCTGACATAGGTGAGGCTCACCGACTCCGAGCCCGCCTTCGCGTCACGCTCGACGCTGACGAACGCCTCGAGCCCCGCCGCGTCCTCGAGGACGTAGTCGCTCAGGCGCACGGGCGACACGGCATCCGTCACCCGCCAGGCCTCACGCAGCGAGGGGCGCACGGACAACACATGCCCATCGCTCTCCAGCCCGTGCGTCGCGCGCAGGGAGCGGAAGCCCACGCTCACCCCTCCCGCCTCCTCGGTGGCCGTCATCGTGCCGGTCCACTCCTGCAGCACGGGCAGCTGCACCTCCGACTCCTGCACGAGGAACGCGGCGGAGACGCTCCGACCCTCACGCTGCGCCGGCGAGCGGAGGACGAAGCAGCGCGCGATGCTCCCGTTGCGCGTGTCCGCTCCCAACAGGTCCAGCTCGAACGTGCCATCCGCGCGGGCCTTCACCGACTTCCAGCTCGCCGTGAAGCCCGCGAACGCACACGACGAGTTGTCGCTGCGGTAGACCTTCAACATCGCCTCGGGCAACGCCGCGCCCGCCTCGTCGACCAGGCGCCCCTTCAGGACGATGTCCAGGTCATCCGCGACCTTGCTCTCGGTACAGCCGACCACCCACGTCAAACCACCCAGTGTCAACGCGCGAATCCATCGCATGGGAACCCCCTTGGCCAATGAGCCGGGGCTTCATTGCAAGATCGGGCGCAGGGGCCGCTCCCTCTGGAGGCGCGGAGCAGGACCCGTCCTTTCGTGACAGGGCCGTCATGGCGAGCCCCCTACGCGGGTGCCACCGCCACTTCGCGGTGGCCTCGCCGGGGCCGAGAGCCCAGGGCGATGCGCGGCAGTCGAGCAACGCGCGGAGCTTGGGCGCCTCGGTCTCCGGGACGGCGCCACGCAGCTCGACGGGGTCGAGGAGGAAAGGGGAAGGCAGCCACATGGGCTGAAGCCGCGCCCCCCGCTCCGGCACACGCGGTACCGGCGCGGGGCGTCGTGTCACGGCAGGCAGGTCGTCGACAGCAGCGTGAGGGACGTCGAGCCCACCTGGCTCACCATCACCTCCAGCCGGTCACCGCCGCTGAAGTTCCCGGCCGCGAGCCCGCGCGGCATGGCGTCCAGCACCACGTCCCTCCTCGCCGCGAACGAGCCATCTCCCAGGCCGCGCAGGAAGCTGACCGTCTTCGATTCGTCGTGCGTCACCGCGACATCCAGGTGGCCGTCCTGGTCGAAGTCCGCCACGAGCAGCGCGCCCACTTCACCCAGCACGGGGAAGCGCTTCGCGGCATCGAACGTGCCGTTGCCTCGGCCCAGCCCCACGCTCACCTCGGGCTCGTTGAAGGAATCTCCCTTGCTCGTCACCAACAGGTCCGCCCGGCCATCGTGATTGAAGTCAGCGGCCGCCACGTGCCTGGGCTGGTTCTGGGCGGAGTAGCGAGCGCCCGAGCGGAACGAGTTGCCGTCTCCCGAGCCGAAGTAGACGTAGACGTCGGAGACGAGCGACGCGGGGAGCGCCACATCCAGGTGTCCGTCCCCGTCGAAGTCCGCCGTGGTGACGGTGAGCGCGGCGAAGGGGAGGTTGAAGTCCTGCCGGGTGAGCGCACCGAACCCATTCCCCCTCATCCAGCTCAGCGTCGAGCTGCCCGTCGAGAGGCTCGTATTGACGGTGAAGACATCCAGGTTCCCATCACCGTCGAAGTCCGCGGTCGTCATCGCCCACGGCCCCGCGCCGGTGAGCGTGCTGCGTCCCTCGCCGAAGTCGCCGTTGCCGAGCCCGGGCAGCACGCTCACCGTCTGGCTGCGCGTGTTGAGCACCGCCACGTCCAGCAGCGAGTCGTTGTTGAAGTCGCCGGTGAGGACCTGCTGCGGGTCCGCGCCGACGCCGAACTCTCCCTGCTTGCGCACGCGCCCCTCGCCCTGTCCGAGGTAGCTCGCCACCGTCCTCTCGGTCATCCGGGTCCCGGCGAGGTCCGGCTTCCCGTCCTTGTCGAAGTCCCCCGCGACCAGTCCCCGGAGCTCCGCCTCCACGGCGACCTGGGGGAGCTTCGTCCAGCCGACGTTGTCGCACCGGGTCTTCGACAGCCGAGGCGCCGAGGGCGGCCCCTTCCCCACCGCGGTCACCGCGCGGACGACGACCTGGTACTCCGTCTCCGGCGTCAGCCCGGTGAGCAGCACGCTGGTGCTCAGCGTCGCCTCGGAGCGCGGGGTGGCGGCATCGAGGAGCTCGACGACATACGACTGCACCCTCGCGCCTCCATCCGAGTCGGGCGGCGCCCAGCTCACCTGGAGCGTCGAGTTCCCGGGGAAGACCTCGAGGATGCGTGGGGCGCCCGGCAGGGCCAGCGTCGTCACGGGGGTCGAGGAGCCCGACTCCGGCCCGTCACCGGCGGCGTTGGTGGCGCGGACGTGGAAGGTGTAGCTCGTGTTGTCGGCGAGCCCGGCCACCAGCGCGGTCGTGGCGCCGGTCGTCGTGGTGGTGACGCCGCCGGTGCCCGTCACCGTGTACTTCACGATGGCGCCGCCACCGTTCGAGGCGGGCGCCTTCCAGCTCACCTGCGCGGAGCGGACACCGGCCTGCGCCTGGACCTCCGTCGGCGCGCCCGGCACCGTCACCTCGGGCTCCGGCTTCGGCGGAGGACCCTCGCCTCCACCGCTGGAGCCACAACCCGCGCACACCCCGAGCAATCCCACCAGCAGCGTGGCCACGAAGCCGCGCGCATGCACATGAAGCATCATTCCGTCCCTGTTCGAAGAGCCCCGGCCAGCCATGGACGGCCCGCTGAGCAAGCCATATGCCCATGCGCGCCCCGAGGAGGACAGGTGCGAGGCGTGCACCGCATGGCACAGGGACTGTGAGGCGGAGGGCACGCCGCCCCCTTCCCTGCACAGCGCATCCCGCTTCACTCACACCGCGCGCTGAATCAGACCCGGGTCAGGGGCCATGATTCGCAGCGCCGAGGTCATTCATGGTGAGCCTGTGGGACATGCTGAGCCTGTTGTGGGTTGCATCCACCGTCGGCGGAACGCTGGGCGGCGCCCTGAGCGCGGGCGGAGGCTTCGCCCGGTTGAGCCTGGGCCTCTTGCTGGGGCTCGCGATGGGCGTGCTCCTCGCGCTGGGCTTCAGCTTCCCTCTCCGTGAAGCGTCCGTGGCGGCCGTGCCCATCAGGGGCACGTGGGGACGCAGTCGATGGGCTGGTTCCTCCACGTCCCCGCCGAGCAGGACCAACAACCTCCCGCAGCGCAGACATCCGCGCACTGCTGTCCACACTGGTAGCCGCACCCGGCCCTGCACTCGATAGCCGAGGCACCGCCCGGCGGCGGGCCATCACAGGCGTCCTCCGACGTCGAGTCACCACAGGCGAGGCAGACCCCCCACGCACACAGACTCAGGCCCCTCAGTCGCTTGCTCGCCAACGTGTCGCCTCCAGGTTCTCGGGGCAGAAGACCACGGAACTCCCGACACAGCCGTCACGATTCGCATCGACAGCGCGGTGCGCGAATGCGGAGACAGGGCGGCCCGGGTATAGGGACATCACCTTGGGGGGATTCCTGGAGCACCGAATGCAGTGGAGAACAGCGGTACTGGCGGCCCTCCTCATGGGGTGCGCCCCCACGTTGAAGCCCCCCGAGACGTCCCTCGCATCCCCGACCGTCGCCGCGTCCACCGCCGTGGTGACGGAGGACATCGAGCGCTTCTGGGTGGCCCACGACGCCGCGGTGGCGACCCCGGATGTCGCCGAGCGCGCCGCCCTCCTCCAGCGCCTCTACATCGACCCGGGGAGCCCCGGGCTGCACGCCCTGATGCAGGCGCGTGACTACACGGCCCAGTCCTACGCGGACGTCATCACCCGCTATCCCAGGTACTGGGCCTCCGTCCGCCCGCTGACGGCGCGGGCCCGGAGCGCGGCCGCGTCGTTGGAGCAGGACCTGGCCACCTTGCGGAAGCTGTATCCCGAGCTGCGGCCCGCCACCATCACCTACGCCATCGGCGCCATGCGCACCGGCGGCACGACGCTCGGCGACAAGGTGCTCATCGGCGCGGAGATTGCGCTCACGGACGAGTCGGTGGACGTGTCCGAGTTCCCCGAGCCGATGAAGACCCGCCTGGGCGCCTTCTTCGCCACGCGCCCCATCGACAACAACGGCCAGAACAACGTCCACGAGTACGTGCACACGCAGCAGCGAGACATGGCGGACGTGCTCGCCTCGCGCGTCGTCTACGAGGGCGTGGCCGAGTTCGTCGCCGAGCAGGTCACCGGCAAGCGCCCCCCGCTGGAGATGTACCGCTACGGCCCCGCGCACGCGGACGCCATCCGCGAACACTTCGTCGCGCAGATGGACGGCGCGTCCCTGACGGACTGGCTCTACAACGCGCCCACCAACACCTTCGGCGTGTCGGACCTCGGCTACTACGTGGGCTACGAGATTGCCCGGGGCTACCACGCGCGGGCCGCCGACAAGCGCGCGGCCCTCCGGGAGATGATTCAGCTCGACTACGGCGACGTCGCCGCGGTGAAGGCCTTCATCCAGGCCTCCGGCTACTTGCAGCAGTAGCCACGCGCCGCCGCCCTCACTCCCTCCGGGTGGCGGCCTTCGGCGCGGGCTCCTCGCGCAGCACCTGGAGCGCGCGCTCGAGCAGCTCGTCGCGGCCCGCCTGCAGCCCCGCGAGCGTGGGCCGCACCTTCACGTGCGGCTCCAGTCCCTTCTTCTGGAGCTGCCGCCCGTCGCCGTGCAGCACCGCCTGCCCGGTGAAGTAGAAGACCACCCCTCCGGGCAGCAGCGCCCGGGTGACGTCTCCGTCCGTCCCCGTGGTGGGGCTGCCCACGAAGACGGTGTCCGTGGTGGCCGCCAGCAGGAGCCCGGTGTGCTCGGCCTGGCTGATGGCGCGCGCGTCGATGAGCGTCACCGTGCGGCCCCGGTACTTCGGGCCCGGGCGCGCCGGCACGGCGTCACTGGACTTCAGCTGGCTCGAACGCAGGCCCCGCACCAGCGGGCGCTCATACACGGCATACGGACGCGAGCCCTTCACGTCGAGGTACGGCCCGAGCGCCCACATCGTGCCGCGCGGATAGTCCCGCAGGTCGAACACGATGCCGCGCGTGTCCTTCAGCGCCTCGAACATCGCGGGGACCTGCTGCTCCTCCAGCAGCCCCAGGTCCACGAAGCCGATGTTGCCCTCCAACATCCGCCAGGGGCTCCCCACCTGCGCCTGGGGTGGAATCCCGCGCCGATGCGTGCCCTTCACCTCCCGCAGGCCCTGGGGACCGCGCACGCCCAGCGTGGACACGGTGCCGTCCGGCGCCGACGCCGCGCGGCGCAGGCGGAAGTCCCGCAGCATCTGCGGCGTCGACGCCGCCACGTAGGGCGTGACGCGACGGACCCTCGCCTCGAAGGGCTCGCCATTGAAGGTCTCGATGACATCCCCCACGGCCAGGCCCGGCACGGCCTCCGGGACGAACACCTCCAGCACCACGGCCTTGCCGTCGAGGTCGGTGAGCCAGATGGGCAACGAGGCGCCATAGAAGCGCTCCAGCTCGGGGTGGCCTCGCATCTGGGCGTGCCCGTCCTCGAGCCACGTGGCCGCCTCGACCAACGTCAGCGCATACGCCTGCGCATCCTTCGCGGCCTCCAGCTTCTGGAGCAGCCCGGGCAGCCGCGCCTCCCAGGGACGGCTCAGCAGCGAGTGGTAGGGAAAGAAGAATTGAACCACGCTCCAGAACTTGGCCCCCGCGAGCAGCCGCAGCTCCCGCGAGGGCTGGAGCGCGTCCGGATACGCCGGCTCGGGGCGCCAGGCGGGGACGGGCCTGGAAGACAGTGCCACCGCCGCCGCCTTGGGAGGCCGGTTCGCCAGCGCGAGCGCCTGCCGCAGCCCCTCGTCGGGCCCCGTCGTCGTCGCGCGCGCGGGCCGCTTCACGTCCGCCTCGAGCGGCAACACCGGCTCATCCAGGCTCACCAGCGCCTGGAAGCCCTCGCCCAACGGCACGGGGAGCTGGTGATTCAGGGACGCGATGCTCAGCGGCCCCTCGGCCACCAGGAGCGCCTTTCCCTGGGCGCGCAGGGCCAGGATGGCGACATCGAGCGCGGAGTCCTCATCGACCAGGAACACGAGCCGCGCGGGCTTGCGTCCCGGGGTGCCCACAAGCAGCTCACTGGCGGAGGCGACGAGCTCGGTGTGGTAGGTGCCGTCCGTGCCATCCTGCGCGCGCAGCCCCGCGTGGGCCACTTCGCGAAGCCCCGGCACGCTCAGCTCGCCTTCGATGAAGTGCGGCAGCAGCCGCGACCCCACCCACGAGGCGCCATAGCGCTCGAGCCCGCGCATGCGGAGGTCCAGCACCACCGCGCGCGCGCGGGCGGCCTCCGCGTCGAGCGTGGTGCTCAGCTCACGGAAGGTCGCGAACGCCTCCGGCCCCAGGAGGTTGCGCAGGTCCAGCACCAGGACGTCCTTCTCCCAGCTCTTGAGCGGACGCAGGGCCGGCGCGGGCTCCTTCCGGACGACGGGCGTCTCGGGCTCCACCAGCGTCGCTGGATCACCGAGCACCGCGAGCATCCCCTGCACGGCGGCGGCGTATTCGCGCGCGTCCCTCGCGGCCTCCACCTTGGGGAGCGCGGCGAGGAAGGCCGCGTCCCACTCGGCGGGCATCGAGAAGGCCCAGGGGTGTCGGAAGCGGACGTCGCCCCACAGCTTCACCAGCCGAACCCGACGCTCCGCGCGCAGGGCCTCGGTCGTGTCGGCGGTGGTGGCACCGGGCGGCGCCGCCCCCGTGAGACACAGGAGGGCCAGGGACCACAGGGAGATTCGCTGGAGCAGCGCGCGCGTCATCGGGACATCCTCCCGACCTCGGGGTGGAGCTTGCGACCTGCGCGCAGCTCACCCGACTTCGCACGGGTGACGCAACCACCGGGGCGGCGTGCCCTCGGACGACGCGGAGCCTGACGCGCGCCGTCGAGGGCTTCGCGCGCCGCTACTTCTTCTTCACCAGCTTCTGGCCCAGCGTGAGCAGGAGCACCAGCACGCCGCCCGCGGCCAGACCCACCGCGCCGTTGAGCAGCATGGGGGCCAGGCCGCCCAGGATGCTGCCCACGCCGGGCGCCGACGAGGCCCAGGCCGTGAACGACTCTTCCATGTGGTGCAGGGTGGAGACGCCGTGCACGAGGATGCCGCCGCCCACCAGGAACATGGCCGCCGTGCCCGCCACGGAGAGGAACTTCATCAGCATCGGCGCCGCGCGGAGGATGCCCGCGCCCAGGCCGCGCTGGAAGCCGCTGGCTTGACGGCTGAGGTAGAGCCCCGCGTCGTCCAGCTTCACGATGCCGGCCACCAGCCCGTACACGCCCACCGTCATGATGAGCGCGATGCCCACCAGCACCGAGACGCGGGTGGCGAAGGTCGCCGCGGCCACGGTGCCCAGGGTGATCGCGATGATTTCGGCGGAGAGGATGAAGTCGGTGCGCACCGCGCCCTTGATCTTGTCCTTCTCCAGCGCCACCAGGTCCACGGCCGGGTTCGCCAGCGCCTCGCGCAGCTCCGCCTTGTGCGCCTCGTCCTCCGCGCCGTGCAGGAACTTGTGGGCGATCTTCTCGAAGCCCTCGAAGCACAGGTAGGCGCCGCCCACCATGAGCAGCGGCGTCACCAGCCACGGCGCCAGCGCGCTGATGGCCAGCGCCGCCGGCACCAGGATGGCCTTGTTGACCAGCGAGCCCTTCGCCACCGCCCACACCACCGGCAGCTCGCGGTCCGCGTTCACGCCCGTCACCTGCTGGGCGTTGAGCGCCAGGTCGTCTCCGAGCACGCCTGCCGTCTTCTTCGCCGCCACCTTCGTCAGGATGGAGACGTCATCCAGGATGGTCGCGATGTCGTCGATGAGCGCAATCAGACTGCTGCCGGCCATGAAGTGTCTTCCCGAGGGAGGTGAGGGACGTCGCTGTACCGCCAGGACGGATTAGCACAGCGGGGAGTCCGGGGCACGGCTTCGCGCGGGGCCCTCGGACCTCCCTAAGCAGGCGCCCCGGAACGCGAAAGTCCTCCCCCGGGAAGGCAGGCGAGCACCCCGGGCCGCTTCATCGGCTTGACTATTATTATCTTCGAGTAATAACAGCCCCATGAACGCGGATGAAGGGCTGGTGGCGCTCGGGTTCACCGAGGTCGAGGCGCGGGTGTACTGCGAGCTGCTGAAGGGGGCGCCGGCCACGGGCTACCGCCTGGCGCAGGCGCTGGGGAAGGCGCCGCCGAGCATCTACCAGGCGCTCGCGTCGCTGGAGCACAAGGGGGCGGTGCTGGTGGAGGAAGGCGAGCCGCGCTCGTTTCGTCCCGTGCCTCCGGACGAGGTGCTCGCCGCGCTGCAGCGGGGCTTCGAGACGCGCAGGAGCGAGGCGGCGAGCGCGCTGCGCAAGCTGCACGCCCCCGCGCAGGACGACCGCATCTACCACCTGAAGAGCACCGCGCAGGTGATGGAGCGCGCGCGGGCGATGATTGCCTCGGCCACCGAGCAGGTGCTCTTCGACCTCTTCCCTCCTCCCTTCACCGCGCTCGTCCCCGCCCTCACGGAGGCGAGCGCGCGCGACGTGGCCATCGCGGGGCTCGTCTATGACGAGACGCCCAAGGTGGCCTTCGACTGCGTGCTGTCCTCCAACGCGGAGTTCGTGCGCGAGCGCTGGCCGGGCGCGCAGCTCACGCTCGTGGTCGACGCACGCGAGTTCCTGGTCGCGCTGCTCACCCCCGACGGCGCCGGCGTCAAGCAGGCCATCTGGAGCGACAGCGGCTACCTCTCCTGTCTGCAACACAGCGGGCTGTCCGCGGAGGTGCGCCTGAGCGCGCCCCAGGCCACGCGCGCCCGGCTGTCACGCGCCTTCTCCCTCGTCGGCTCGAGCCCGCCCGGACTGCGGCAGCTCGTGGGCCAGCCCTCCACCCCCAAGCGCGGAAACACCCCATGAGACCCCTGCTCCCGCTCCTGTTGGCCCTCGTGCTCCTCCCTCTCACCGCCCCCGCGGACGCGACGCGGACGCTCATCGCGCGTCACCTCGCGTGGCGCGGTGGGGACGCCTTCACGCGCCTGGAGAGCCTCCATGTCCGGGGGAAGACCTCGACCTCCGGGCTCCAGGGGACGATGGAGTCCTGGAGCCATCGCGACGGACGCGTCCGCCACGACGAGGACTTCGGGGTGGTGCGCCACTCGATGGCCTTCACGCCCGAGGGCGGCTGGAAGCTCAACGCCAGCGGTCAGGTGGAGGATGCCTCGCCCACCGACGCCCGCGACGCGCGGCACCAGCTGGCGTTGGAGCTGGGGACCGCGCTGCGAGGGGGCGACGGCGCGAAGCTCGAGCCCCGCGCCGATGAGACGCGGGATGGCCGCGCCTGGAAGGTGGTGCGAGTCACCTTCGGCGACGAGGACCTCTATGACCTGTTCCTCGACGACGCCACTGGAGCGCTCCACGGCCTGCGCATCCGCGAGAACAACGTCACGCGCTTCGTGCGCCTGGGGGACTGGCGGCAGGTGGAGGGCGTGCGCATGCCCTTCCTGGAGGAGGAGCTCACCGACAACCCGGACTCCGACTCGCGCACGGTGGTGGAGACGCTGGAGCTCAACGTGCCCATCGCGCCCGCGGTGTTCGAGCGTCCCCAGGACGTGCGCAAGGCGCGCTTCACGAACGGCCGCCACACCACGGGCTTCCTCCCGTTCGAGTTCTTCGACGACAACCGCGTCTTCATCCCGGCCAGGGTGAACGGCAAGCCGACGCAGGTGCTGCTCGACAGCGGCGCGGAGATGACGGTGGTGGACGCGGCCTACGCCCGCACGCTGGAGCTGAAGACGGAGGGCCAGGTCGCGGCGGTGGGCAGCGGCGGACAGGCGCAGGCGCAGTTCGCGTCGGGCGTGGACATCGGGATGGGCAACCTCAGGCTGACGGGGTTGACGGTGGCGGTCATCGACCTGGCCCCCGTCGCGCGGATGCTGGGACACCCGCTGCCCGTCATCCTGGGCAAGGAGGCCTTCCATCAGCTCGTGGTGGACGTGGACTTCCCGAACCGGCGCGTCGCCTTCCACGACCGCGCCCACTTCAAGCCGCCCGCGAAGGCGGTGCGGCTGCCGCTGGTGGAGTCCGCGGGCGGGCAGCGCGCGGTGCAGCTCTCCATCGAGGGCCGGCCCGCCATCCCCGTGCTGTTCGACGTGGGCAACGGCGGCGCGCTCTCGCTCTTCCCCGCGTACTGGGAGGAGGCGCGGCTGCTGGAGGGACGGCCCAGCTCCAAGACGTTGTCCGGCGCCGTGGGGGGCCTGAGGGAGCGCGACGTGGCGACGCTGAAGCGCATCGAGCTGGCGGGCGTCACGCTGGAAAACGTGCCCACGGTGTTCGACGACGCCGGCAACAGCATCTCCACCTCGGACCGGCTGCTCGGCAACCTGGGCCTGGGCGTCCTCGCGCGCTTCCGGATGCTCACCGACTACCAGACGGACACGCTGATGCTCGTGCCCGACGCGCGGGCGCTGCGTCAGCCCTTCCGCAAGGACCGGTCCGGCCTGCTCGTGCTCCCCTCCTCGGAGGGCCGGCTCGAGGTGAAGCTGGTCGCGCCCGGGAGCCCCGCGGAGGCCGCGGGCTGGAAGGTGGGCGAGGAGATTGTCGCCATCGACGGCAAGCCGCTCGGCCCCGACGCGTCGAACCAGGCGCGGTCCAGCTGGCGGTATCGCGCCAGCGGCCAGACGGTGGTCCTCACGGTGAAGGGCGGCAATCAGCGCCGGCTCACCCTGCGCGACTACTACTGACGGCCGGGCGGGCGGCGGTACCCGCTCGCGTCGCGGGTGCCCGTCGCCTCGATGACGCGCCCGTCGGCGCCGGCTCGTCGAGGGCGCGCAGCTCGGCGGCGTGGTGCTTGCCCCAATCGCACAGCGCGCCCACGATGGGCCGCAGGCTGAGCCCCAGCGCGGTGGCCGTGTACACGACGCGCGGCGGCACCTCCGCGAACACCTCGCGCGCGACGACGCCGTGCAGCTCCATCTCGCGCAGCTGCTGCACCAGCACCTTCTGGCTCACGCCCGGAATCACCCGTCGCAGCTCCGACAGCCGCTTGGGTCCCTCGAAGAGGAAGTAGAGGACGAAGATCTTCCAGCGCCCGCCAATCACCTTCAGCGCGCGCTCCGCGGGCACCAGCGGGAGCTCCTTCACGATGGGCATGGTTACCTCCGGGTTCCTAGGGAACGAAGACGTCCGTAGAGGGGGAAAAGGTCTATAGTTCCCGGGACGGGGCGTATTTACAACTCAGGCCAGCAATCACGCGGCACGAGAGAGGAATACGCCCATGTCCGAAGCCACCAGGCAGGTCCCCATCGCCCTCATCACCGGCGCCAGCCGGGGCCTGGGCCGGAGCGCCGCGCTGGCGCTCGCCGAGCGAGGCAGCGACGTCATCGTCACCTACCGCTCGGGACACCAGGAGGCGCAAGAGGTCGTCCAGGCCATCCGGGCCCTTGGGCGCAAGGCCGTGGCCCTGCGGCTCGATGTCGGCGCGACGGACACGTTCGACGCCTTCGTGTCCCAGGTGCGCGAGGCCCTGAAGCAGACGTGGGGCCGCGAGCGCTTCGAGTCCCTGGTCCACAACGCGGGCGTCGGCGGCTACGCGCCCTTCGTCGAGACGAGCGAGGCCCTGTTCGACGAGCTCCTTGCCGTGCACTTCAAGGGCCCCTTCTTCCTGACGCAGAAGCTCTTGCCCCTGCTCGCCGACGGCGGGCGCATCGTCAACGTGTCGACGGGGCTGGCCCGCTACACCCTCCCGGGGCTCTCGGTCTACTCGGCGGCCAAGGGCGCCTTGGAGGTGCTCACCCGGACGCTCGCCGTCGAGCTGGGCGCGCGGCGCATCGCGGTGAATGTCGTCGCGCCCGGAGGCATCGTCACCGACTTCGGCGGCGGCGTCATGAAGGACCCCGCCCTCCAGAAGACCGTCATCGAACAGACGCCCATGGGGCGCCTGGGACAGCCCGAGGACGTCGCGGGTGTCATCGCCATGCTGCTCGCGCCGGAGACGGGCTGGGTCACCGGCCAGCGCATCGAGGTCACCGGCGGCTATCGGCTCTGACGGCGCGCGCGAAATAACAAACACCCCAGGCCCGCGTCGTCCAGGTGTGGTGCTCGCGCATGGGGAACAGGCCCCGTCGACGAAGCACCACATCCCGGAGGACGTATGTCCTTGAACGCGTCGAGGCTGTGGAGCTGGAGTCTCGTGGTGGGGTTGGGGCTCGTGGGCTGCGAGGCGGCACCGCCGCCTGGAATGGGGTCGGAGGCCACGCTGGGCGAGTCGGAGAGCGCCGTGGTCATCCCCCCCACCACCTCCTTCGACTGGCCCCCGTTCGCGAACGTGACGGACGTGTCCCTGGGGTCGGGGCATCGCACCGTGGCGGTGGCGCCGGGCAAGCCCTTCTCCCTGTCCACGGACTACTTCGTGGGGGCGGACCCGTGCATCGGGTGCAACAACCAGCTCGTGTTCGGGGTGCAGGATGGCACCGGCGCGTGCGCCTTCGATGGCGTCGGTCCCGTGCAGAGCCACGCTGACGTGGAGCTCATCGCGCCCACGACCCCGGGCATCCACAAGGTGCACGGCAATCACACGCGCGCGCCGGACTGCGCCGCGGCGCTCGGGGCGGCGGTGAGCGGACCGGCCTTCGGGCTCATCGGCGTCTACGCCGACCCGTGGGAGTGGAGCTGGGGCAGGGTCAACAACCTCCGGCTGAACGGGAACAGCTCGCACAAGATCAACGTCTTCCCGGGGGCTCGCGTCGACATCACCACCGACTACAAGCTCGACCCGGGGTCGGGCGGCTGCCCCGGCTGCTGGGCCCAGCTGGTCTTCGGAATCGACCAGGGCTCCAAGACGTGCATCTACAATGGCATGGGCACGACGAGCGCCACGAACAGCACCTTCTCGCTCACCGCGCCCACCCAGCCGGGCCTCTATCCCGTCTGGGCCGCGGCCCAGTGGGCCTTCACCTGCGACCAGGCGCTGTCCTGGTCCAACGGCGGCGCGCCCGTGGCCTTCATCGAAGTGAAGTAGCGGGAGGCTACTCCGAGCGCAGCACCTCGGCCGGGTCCACGCGCGCGGCACGGCGCGCGGGCCCGAAGCTCGCCACCACCGCCAGGGCGGCGAGCAGCGCGCACACCGCCGCCAGCACCAGCGGGTCCGTGGCGCTCACCTCGAAGAGCAGCGCCCCCAGCACCTGCCCCATCAACAGCGCCCCCAAGAGCCCGAGCACGATGCCCAGCCCCGTGAAGCGCAGCGACTGGAGCACCACCATGCCCGCCACCTGCGCCGCGCGGGCTCCCAATGCCAGCCGGATGCCCATCTCCCCGCGCCGCTGGCCCACGATGAAGGCGATGACGCCGTAGAGCCCCACCGCGCTCAAGAGCAGCGCCATCCCCCCGGCGATGCCGAGCAGGAACAGGGTGAAGGACGCCCGCGCCACCGACGGCGACTTCGCCAGCACGCGGTCCATCGTCTGCGCGTTGGCCAGCGGCACCGTGCCGTCCATCTGCGCCAGGATGCGCCGGATTTCGGGCGTCAGCGACTCCGGGCGGGAGGTGGCCGTGCGCACCACCACGGCGGGCGAGCGGCGCGGCCCCCACAGCGGCAGGTCCGCGGCTGGCGCGAGCGGGAAGAACACCGCCTCCGACGGCGCCTGGTCCAACCCGTGGGCCCGCAGCGGCCCCGTCACGCCGACGACCTTGTAGAACGGCGGACCGAAGCCGTTGCCCCGGATGCCCTTGCCCAGCGGGTCCTGCCCCGGCCAGAGCCGCTCGGCGAGCGCCTGCGTCACCACCACCCCATCCGACTTCTGCTCCAGGTCATCCCACGTCAGCTCACGCCCCTGCACCAGCGGGATGCCCAGGGCCTTGAAGTACCCGGGCGCCACGCCGGGCGTGGTGACGCAGGGCATCTTGGAGGGCTCCTGGGACATCCCCTCGACGGCCAGGGCGGCGCAGCCTCCGAAGCGGCCCAGCGGCAGGTGCGTGGACAGGCTGGCGCTCTTCACCCCGGGCAGCGCCTCGATGCGCGACAGCAGCTCACCGTAGAAGCGGTTCACCTCGTCGTAGCCCGTGTAGCGCGTGCGAGGCAGCACGATGTCGAACGTGAGCACGTCGCGCGAGTCCAGCCCCGGGTCCACCCGGTGCAGCGTCCAGTAGCTGCGCAGCATCAACCCCGCGGCGGCCAGCAGCACCACCGCCAGCCCCACCTGCCCCACCACCATCCCTCCGCGCACGGCCTGGCTGCGGCGCGAGGACGTCAGCCCCCGACCCGACTCGCGCAGCCGCGCCAGCGCCTTGTCCCCCCCGAGCAGCGGGAAGAGCCCGAAGACGACGCCCGCCAGCAGCGCCAGCCCTCCGGCGAACACCCCGCCGCGCCAGTCCAGGCCAATCTCCCGCAGACGCGGAAGCCCCGAGGGCTCCATCGAGACCAGCAGGCTCAGCGCCCCGTGCGCGAGCACGAGCCCCAGCCCGGCGGCGACGCCACACAACAGCAGGCTCTCCGTGAGCGCATGCCAGGCCAGGTCCCGCCGGCCGGCGCCCAGCGCGGTGCGCACCGCCAGCTCCCGGGAGCGCGCCTCCGAGCGCACGAGGAAGAGGTTGGCGACATTGGCGCACGCGATGAGCAGCACCAGCGCCACCGAGCCCAGGAGGATCCACAACACGCGGTCCGCGTCCCCGACCACGTGCCGGGCCAGGGGCGACACCCGGGTGGTGAAGCCCGTGTCCCGCATGAAGCTCTCGGTGTACGCGAGCGGGAAGAGCTCCGGCAGGCGCGTGGTCAGCGTGGCGAGCTCGGCCCGAGCCTGCTCCAGCGTGACGCCGTCCTTCAGCCGGCCCGCGGCCCGGACCCAGTGCGAGTTCTCCGGCGGGCTCGTCGGGTCCAGCTGCAGCGGCCGCCAGAGGTCCACGGTGTCATCCGGGAGGTGGAGGCCCGGCGCCATGACGCCGATGACCTCCGTGGGCTCGTCATCCAGCCGTATCGACGTGCCCAGCACCTTCGGGTCCGCGCCGTACTGCCGCACCCAGAAGTCGTAGCCGAGCACCACGGTGCGGGGCGCGCCGGGCACATCCACGTCCGGGGTGATGATGCGGCCGAGCGCGGGCCGCGCGCGCAGCACGTCCATCAGGCTGGCCGACACCAGCGCCACGTCCACGCGCAGCGCGCCCTCCTCGGCGGCGAGGCTGCCGTTGGACGTGTCGAGCGCCCCCAGGGACGCGAAGCCGCGGGCCTCCTTCTGGAAGTGGTGGTAGCCGGCCACGGACAGGTCCCACCGGGCCTCCGGCGCGAGCCTCGGCACCGGGCTGTCCAGCCAGACCAGCCGCTCCGGGTCCGCGTACGGCAGCGGGCGCAGCACCACCGCGTCCACCACGGAGAACAGCGCCGTCGTCGCCCCCAACCCGAGCGCGAGGGTGAGCACCGCCATCACCGCGAAGGACGGGCTGCGCGCCAGCGAGCGCAGCGCCTGGCGCGTCTCGCGCGCCACCATGTCCCAGAGCTCCGTGCGGCGCTCCTCGCGTGCCATGCGCTCGTCAATCACGTGGGTCTCCTCCCGATAGGCCTTCACATCACCGAAGCGCGCGAGCGCCTCCGCGCGCGCCGCCTCGGGGGTCATTCCCCGGGCCACGTACTCCTCGGTGCGCATGGCGAGGTGGAACTCCAGCTCCTCCGCCACGTCGTCCTCCAACTGCCCGCGACGCACGAGCGCGCGCAGCGCGTGATAGCGGTCCTTCATCCAGCGCATGGGACGCGGTCCTTTCCTCAGGCGCCCTGCATCACGGGCCGGGCCTGGAGCACCTTCGACACGGCCTCGGTCATCCGCTCCCAGGAGGAGGCCTCCTGCGCGAGCTGCCTGCGGCCCTCCGCCGTCAGCGTGTAGAACTTCGCGCGGCGGTTGTTCTCGGACACACCCCAGTCCGCCTTCACCCAGCCCCGCTTCGTCATGCGGTGCAACGCCGGGTACAGCGAGCCCTCCTCCACCCGCAGCGCGTCATCCGTCGTGCGCTGGAGCCAGCTCGCCACCGAGTAGCCATGCATGGGCCCGCCGGTCAGCGTCTTGAGGATGAGCATGTCCAACGTGCCCTGCAGCAGCTCGGTCTGCATCGTGTCCCCTAGAATGTCTAGGGGTAGATAACGCCGCTCCCCTAGAACGTCAAGGGGAGCGGGTGTCGGCGCGCAGGGCGTCGAGCTGCGCATGCGCCACGCGGCGTCGGAGTCTACGCCCGAACCCGGCCGCCTCCGAGCGGGTGCAGCCAACGGGCACCGGCGTGCAGCCAACGGGCCCGCCCGCCTGCCCTCCGCGTCATGCCTGCCGGCGGGTGAACACGCCCAGCTTGTCGCGATTCCACGCGTTGATGGTCAGCGAGGCGGCCCGGTTGCGCGCGAAGGTGAAGATGGCGCTAGAGAACCCGGAGGCGTTCTCGCCCGTGGTCTGGAAGAAGAACTCGTCCCCGCTGTAGTGCATGAGCGGGAAGCGCTTGCCCGCGGGCCCCACCGTGAAGGACAGCATGCCCTGCTGGAGCGACACGGTGAGGTCGCCGTAGACGCGGTTCGGGTACGTGCCGACGTAGGCGCCCAGGTTTCGCGGCGGCGTCGGATTCACCGCGGGCCGCGAGTACTTCGTCTGGTCCTCGGTGACGGGCTCGGACACGATGGGCCCCAGGTAGGCGAGCCAGTTCCGCGTCGAGGCGTTGTAGCGGACGATGTCCACGAACTCGGCGGCGATGGCCTCCGGCAGTCCCCGAGGGTCCGCGTTCGTCAGCACCGCGATGCCCAGCTTCTTCGACGGATACAGGAGGATGCTCGTCGCGGCGCCACGCCCGAAGGCCCCCGAGTGGCTCAGCCGCAGCTCCCCGGTGTTCTCGTAGTCGACGTTCCAGCCCAGGCCGTAGAAGCCGCTGCGGCCTCCGAGCTCCTCGGGCCCATGCGTGACGCTCTGCGGACGCCAGATGGCTTGCAGCCCCGCGGTGTCCACCAACGGCCCCTGGAGGCCCGGGACGACGCCGCCCGCGAGCAGCATCGTCAGCCACCGGGCCAGGTCTCGCACCGACGCGTTGGCGCCCCCCGCGGGCGCCTGGCCGTCATTGTTCGCGCCCAGGTCCGGCGTCCACCGACCGTTCACCAGCGTGTGCAGCGCCGCGCGGTTCTTGCTCGCCTGCAGCTCCGCGAAGGAATAGTTCGCGCTGGTCATCGCCAAGGGAGCGAAGAGCACCTCGCGCGCCAGGTCTCCCCACGAGCGCCCCGTGGACGCGGCGAACGCCACCGCGCCGGCCGTGAGCCCGTAGTTCGTATAGGCATACGTGTCGCGGAAGCGTGACAGGGGATACAGCGCGAGCTTCGAGATGATCTGCTCGCCGGTGTAGCCGAGGTCCTCGAGCAGATCGCCCGCATGGTCCGGCAGGCCGCTGCGATGCGAGAACATGTCGGCGACGGTGACGTGCTGGCCCACCCACGGGTCCGCCAGGGTGAAGCCGGGGCGCAGCGACTGGAGCGTGTCGTTCCAGCCCTGCCCCTTGGACAACTGCCGCGTCAGGGCGGCGGCAATCACCGTGGAGCTCAGGGGCTTGGAGACGGAGGCCAGCTGGAAGACGGTGTCCGGGTCGACGTCACCCGCGACTCCGGCCTGCTTCTCCCCGATGCCCTTCAGGTAGCGGACGACGCCGTCGTACACCACGGCGACCGCGATGCCCGGGACGGTGGTGGCCGCCTTGTCCTTCTTGATGATGTCCTCGAGCACCGCCAACGCGCGTGTCACCCCCTCCGCGGTGATTTCGCCACACGCCGGCACCGGCGCGGCCGTGGCCCCACGAGAGACCTGCGCGGGCACGGCGGCCTGGGCCGTCGAGGGGCCTCCCGTCACGGCCACCCCGACACCCGCGGCGCCGAGCCCCTGCAACACCGCCCTGCGCGGCAACACGGATGTCGAGCCGTTCACATCGTCCTGCGCCATGTCGGCCTCCTCGGTCTGACGTCGAAGAGGTTTCGACGAACCGGCGCGCGGAGGGTGGGAAGCAGCAGGCACCCGCGCAACGTCCCGAAGTCCAGTTGCGCGGCGCGGCCCTCACGGCCGAGGCTTCACGTTGACTTTATATACGGCATATACAAATCATCCTGGAAACGCGTCATGGGGCCGCCGACGTGGCCCGGGAGAGAGACACATGGCGGAGCGCTGGCTTCTCCAGGGGGCGACGGTGGTGACGGGAGACCCCGAGCACGAAGACCTCCCGTGCGGTGACCTGCTCATCGAGGACGGCATCATCGTGGCGATGGGGCGCGGCTTGAGCACGGAGGGATGCCGGGTGCTGCCGCTCACCGGGAAGCTGGTGATGCCAGGCCTCATCGACACGCATCGACACACCTGGCAGACGCCGCTGCGTGGGCTGGGCGCGGACTGGACGGTGATGGATTATCTCGCCGCGGTCCGCGTGAAGCTCTCACCGGTGTTCCGCCCCGAGGACCTCCATGCGGGGACGCTCGCGGGGGCGCTCGAGGCGCTCGACGCGGGCATCACCACGCTGGTCGACTACTCGCACTGCATCAGCTCGCCGGAGCACGCGGACGCGGCGCTCCAGGGGCTCCAGGACTCCGGCATCCAGGCCCTCTTCGCCTATGGCTTCGCGCCGGGCCCCACGCCGAGCCCGGCCTTCCCCTCCCCCGAACATCGCTTCGCGGACGCGCGCCGACTGCGAGCGGGCCCCCTGTCCTCGGACTCCGGGCGGGTGCGCCTGGGCATCGCGCTCACCGAGATGCAGGTCCCCTGGGAGCAGAGCCGCGCGGAGGTGCACGCGGCGCGCGCGCTGGGGGTTCCCATCAGCCTGCATTGCTCGGCATGGCCCGTCACCGGGCCGAGCGAGGTCGAACAGCTGGCGCGTGAGGGGCTGCTCGGTCCGGACCTCCTCTTCGTGCACTGCACGTTCAGCGGGGACGAGGACCTGGCGCGCATCGCGAACAGCGGCGGCTCCATCAGCGCGACGCCGGAGTCGGAGCTTCAGATGGGCATGGGGTTCCCCATCGTCGGGCGCGCCCTGCGCGCGGGGGTGAGGACCACGCTGGGCTGTGACGTCGTGGCGAGCAACGGGGGTGAGCTGTTCACGGCGATGCGGCTCGCGCTCCAGTCGGAGCGGGGCCGCGCGAACGCGCTCGCGGGACTGCCTCGACGCCTGGACCTGAAGGCCCGCCAGCTGCTCCGCATGGTGACGCAGGACGCGGCGGACGCCATCGGCCTGGGGGCCGTCACGGGCTCACTGCGCCCCGGGAAGCAGGCGGACCTGGTCGTGCTCTCGGCGGACTCGCTGAACCTGAGCCCGCTGGGCGCACCGCGAGACGCCATCGTGATGCAGGCGCATGCGGGAAATGTCGAGTCGGTGATGGTGCGCGGAAAGCTCGTGAAGCACCGAGGCGTCCTCCTGGGGACGGAGGTGTCCGGTGTCCGACGCCAGGTGCTGCGGGCCCGCGACGCGGTGCTCGAACGGGTCGGCGGGATGTCGGCGCTCCTCGCCGAACACGCGCGGCTGGAGGAGCACTGGGACCTGGGCGCGGGGCGTGCACCTGGGACGACTGTCACGCGCTGACGACACGAGGCCCAGAAGCCGGTTGCGCGCCCCTGGAAGCCGACTACGTTCGCGGGAGTGAAGACCCCCAAACCGAGAGGGCGGCCTCCCCGGCTGTCCGGTCCGCTCGTCATCGAGACGGCCGCGAAGCTCGTGCGGGAGAACGGGCTGCGAAACCTCTCGATGCGCGCGCTGGCGGACAGGCTCGGCGCGACGCCCATGGCCTTCTACCACCACGTCGGAGACCGCGACGCGCTGGTGGCCCACGTGGTGGAGCACATCTTCGAGCAGCTCGTGCTCCCCGACGCCAGCCTCGCGCCGCTGGACTGGCTGCGTGAAGTGGCGACGCGGGTGCGCGCGCTGGGGCTGGAGCATCGCGGGGTGATGGACTTCCTCCTGGAGGAAGGGCCCGCCGTGCACGGGGCGCTGGTCGTCCTGGACAGAACCGTCACGAAGCTGCACGAGGCGGGCGTGCCGTGGCACGAGGCGGGGGACCTGCACAACACGTTCTTCTCCTGGCTCGCGGGCACCATCCGTCGCCAGGAGCAGTGGGCCGCGAGGCAGGAGGATGCGCCCCCTCCCCTCCAGCGCTTCCACGCCGCCGCCCTCGCGCTCCCAGCCAAGGACTACCCGGGTGTGGCGCAGACGCTGACGCGCATGCGGACCCTCGATGTCGAGGCCGAGTTCCAGAACAGCCTCGACTTCATGCTGGAGGGAATCGGCCGACGCCTGGAGCAACACCACGCCAGGAAGCCCCGGGGGCGATAGTCGGACGGCTCAACGTTTGAAGCCGACGTCCAGGGCGCGGACGAACGGCGGGGGGCGCCGCGCATCTCGCGCCCCCCGCGTGCGCCGGAGCGCGCTACAGCGCTTCCACGAACATCGCCAGGTCGCGATAGGCACCGGAGGGAGTCATGGTGACGTACCAGACGCCCGGCTCGGGGTCCAAGACCCAGCAGGAGTTGTAGCTGCGGAAGTCCGACGACATGCAGCCGTACTCCGTGGCCGTCGGCGGGCTGTCCTTGCGCGCCGCGACCTTCATCGCGCCCGCGGGAGAGCCCGTGTCCATGCCCGCCGCCTCCACCGCGAGGTGGTCCATGCCCGGGGGAACCATGACCTTGAAGGTCCTCGCGAGCGCGGACGAGGCGGTGAGCCCCTTCGTATAGGTGCCGCTGCGCACCAGCGACACGGCGTCCACCTGCTGGGCATGGAAGCCCACGACGCGCGCCGAGGTGAAGGTCGCCGAGGTGGACCTCACCAGCGCGTACCAGGTGCCCGCAGCGGGCGCCGACACCTGACACCGCACGGTGCCCGCGGTGGGCTCCGCGCAGCGCGTGCTCGCCGTCGTCGGCAGCGCGTCCTTCGCGAGGAAGACCGCCAGGTCGCCCGTCGTCGCCGTCTGCTGGCCGGACACCTCGAAGAGCAGCTCCGTCTCCCCCGCCGGCACCTCCAGCGTGAAGAGCTGGGGCTGGCCCGGCTTGATGACGAGGTTGGGCAGGGGCACGCCATTGGTGAGCGCCGTCACCGTCTGCGCGGCGAGCATGCCGCCGGTGAGCGACAGGCCGCGATACCGCGCCGTCCCCGTGAGCGACACGAACCACGTCCCCGCGCTCGGGTTGGGGATGACACACACCCGTCCGTGGGTGGTGGTGGAGCCGGTGCAGTCCACGCTCACGCTGCCCACCGGCCGACCTCCAAACTTCACCTTGAGGGTCGGGTTGCCCACGCCGTTCCCCGTGCCGAACCACAAGAGGCCCTGGCCCGGAGGAACCTCCATCCGCCACACCTGCTGCGAGCCGCCCTCCGCCGTCAGGCCGGTGAGCGCGACGTGGGACGCCAGCGAGGCAATCCCCTCCGCCTGCGTCATCGAGTAGGTCCCCGACAGGCGCGCCATGGACGACAGGTTCGTCACCGTCTGCGTCCAGTGCCCCACGTACCACGTGCCGGCGCGAGGCTGGACGAAGTCACAGTTCTCCTCGCTGCCCATCGCGTTCCTCGACGCGCAGTCGTAGCTGTAGGTGGTCGGCGGAGCGCCGTAGCGCACGTAGAGGTTCGCGTCGCTGGTGAGCGTGCCCTCGCCCTTCAGGTTGAAGTTCAGGTGGCTCGCGCCCGGAGGGACCTCCAGCCGATAGACGGTCATGGTGGACACGGGGACGTTCTGGACGGGCTGTTCCCACATGCCGTTGACCAGCGCGCGCGCCTCCCGGTTCGTCGTGGTGATGCGCATGGCGCCGTTGAACGCGGTATTGCCAGACAGGGTGATGTACCAGACGCCTCCCGCGGGGGTGGGGATGTCACAGGAGCGCCAGGCCTTGCACTTGTAGGAGAACTCGGTCGGATAGGCCCCGTGCTGGATCCAGAGCTCCGGCCCGACGGAGTCGTGGTACTGGCGGCCCAGCATCTCCACCAGGAGATAGGGCAGGCCCTCGGGGAGCTCCAGGCGGTAGGTCCGGAAGACGTTCGCCGAGGACGGCACGGGCGTCGCGGTGTCCGCGACGACGGAGGAGACGGGCCCCGTCTCCGAGTGCCTCGCCACGAGGGAGGCGTTGGAGCCCGAGCCCGGAGGCGGCCACATGCTGGTGACGCGCACGAGCACGAACCAGGGGCCCTCCTGGGGGTCGAAGTAGTCACACCGCTCGTAGGACGAGTACGACTGGGTGGAGGCGCAGTCGTAGTCCGTGTTCGTCGGCAGGGCGCCGCGCTTGACGTAGAGGCTCGCGTCCGCCTGGCTGTAGCCCTGCGTGACGAAGGTCAGGCCGGTGCGCCCAGGCGGTACGTCAAAGCGGTAGTAGGTCCCTTGGAAGGTCTCGGCGATGCCGTTCACGGTGACGCCGTTGAACAGGGGGAGCGGCGCGGTCACCTTCGCGGTGAGCGTGCGGTCCGTGAAGGCCGCGCGCGAGCGGACGCGGACGTACCAGGTGCCACCCGCGGGACGCTCGATGACACAGGGCGTGAGCATGAAGCACCCCGTGGTGCCCGTCGCGGGGGGCGGGCTGCCCGGCTGGGCATCCACCATGACGTCCAGGGTGGGGCTGCTCAGGGCGAACTCGAGCTTCACCTGGTGGGGCGGCACCTGGAGGGTGAACAGCCGGTCCTCCAGCGGCATGCCGGAGAACGGTGCCGAGGGCTGGTCGAGCACCAGCTCTCCGGTGGAGACGGGCACGACGCTGGTGTAGCCGGCCGTGAGCGTGTGGCCCGCGAAGTCGCCGTAGCCGCCCGGCTCCACCCAGAAGTGCCACGTGCCCGCCGCCGGCGCGTCGATGACACACGAGCCCGGCAGGGACTTCCGGCAGGCATAGCCGCCGTCGTGCACGGGCCGGCTGCCACGTCGCGCCGACACGTAGCCCGAGCCCGTCCCACCCTGCGCCCAGATGGCCAGCCGCGCCTGGCCCGGTGGGACCTCCAGCGTGTAGTAGAGGCGGTCATCACTGTGGCCGCCCACGCCCGTCACCGGTTGGAGGTTCGTGAGCGCCGTGTTGCTGACCACGCCCTTGTAGCGGCCCAGGACCGAGAGGTACTCGAACTTGCGATACGGGTACTCCGGAGCCACCCGGACATACCAGGCACCGGCGCGAGGCTCCTCGAAGGTGCAGCGGCTCCCGGTGCTCGACCGGCTGCAGTCGTAGTCGGTGCCCTCGGGCGGGCTGCCGTACTTCACCGTCATCAGGAAGGAGCCGAAGAAGAGGGACGGCACCTCGAAATAGAGCGTGGCGACGGACTCCGGGACGTCCAGTCGGAACAGGAACGGCCCGCCCGCTTCGCTGTCGAGGCGGGACACCTCCTGACCGTTCACCAGCGGAACGGCCAGCTCCAGGCTCACCGACTGCGCGAGCAGCGTGACGACACTGAACGCCGCGTAGGCCCGCACCATGACGTGGTACGTCCCCGCCACCGGGGCCGTCACCGTGCACGTCTCCGTGTTGCCGGTGGCCCATGAGCGGCAGTCATAGCTGGTCGTCGAGGGGTTCCCGCCCCGCTTGACGTAGAGGTCCGCGTCGCCGGTGCCTCCCGAGAGCGTGACCTTCAGGGAGGCTTGCTGCGCGGGCACCTCCAGCGTGAAGAAGAGCATGGCGTCCTTGGCCGCCGAGAGGTTCGTCACCGGCTGGCCATTGATGAGCGCCGTCACGGGAGGCACCACCGTGCCCACGAGCTTCGCGCCGCTGAAGCCCGTGTAGCCGCGCAGCATGACGTACCAGGTCCCTGCCTGGGGGGCTGACACCTCGCAGGACTCCGTGTTGCCGGAGGTGTTGGAGCGGCAGTTGAACGTCGCGAGGTCGGGCGTGGAGCCATGCCGGAGGTAGAGGTCCGCGTTGCCCGTGCCTTCCGAGAGCGCCACGCTCAGCCGCGTCTGTCCCGCGGGCACCTGGAGCGAGTACATGAGCCAGTCGCCCACGACGCCGGACACGGCCGTCACGGCCTGGCCGCTGGTGAGCGCGCGCACGGGGCTGGTGCCCGTGCCGTAGGCGGAGACGGTGGCCGTGAGCGTCACGTTGGAGAAGGAGCTCGTGGCGGTGAGCAACACGTACCAGGTCCCGGCGACATCTCGGCCGGACACGGTGCAGCGCTCCACGCTGTCGGCTCCCGCGGACGTGCAATCACCCGTGGTGGCCGTCGGCGCGGCGCCGAAGCCCACCTTCATGTCCAGGTTGCCGGGTCCTCCCGTCGTGGCGAAGGTCACCGCGCTCTGGTGGGCCGGGACGTCCAGGGTATAGAGCCGCTGCCCGCCCAAGGGGGCCGCGATGAAGGGGATGGGGGTGCCCGGGGTGAGCACCCCGTCCACCAGCTTCTGCGAGCGGCCGTCGGTGGAATCCGGGTCCGAATCGCGTGACTCACCACGACAGCCGCTCCACAGGAGCAGCGCTCCCGCGAGCAGGAAGATGCGTTGAAGACTTTTCACAGGGGTCCTCGAATCGAGTCAGGGCCTCGCGGTGAGGGCCGCGAAGCCGCTGGAATTTGCAATCAGGTGACACTTGCTTCCGTCACTCTCGAACGGACCCGGGCGCGGATTGTCGCGTCGCGCCGCGAGGAATTTTCACCGGGCGTTCCAGACGAGGAGGACCCACGAGGTCTCGGAGCCGCCTTCGGAGGACACGGCCACCTCCTCGACGTCTCGGGTTCTCGAGGTCTCCATCTCCACCGGACTTCCGAGCGCGCGACGCCGAAGGCGACATCGACAGGCCGGACTGGGCGCCATGGCATGGAAGCCATCTCGTGCCCGGTGACCTCATCGCGCGGCTGCAGCAGGAAGCGGTGAACGCTCACGAAGTGGCTTGCGACCCCAGGACATTTGCATTGCTCATCAGTCGACCTGCGCCGCCACAGCGCGTCTGCTGGTCAACGCTCCCCGCCCATCGGCTTAATTAGCTTAATCATGTTTTACTGCTCTATGCATGATGTTGGCGGCCCGGCCATCCGGAGCCAGCGCCTCCGCTCTCCCTTGGCGTGGAGCGCCCGAGAAACCGTCGACCACAAGGAGCACCATCATGTCTGGCCATCTTGCTTCACGCAGTCTGGCGTTGCTGGGAATCTGTGGGGGCCTGAGCGTTCTGGGAGGCTGTGAGCGCGCCGAGCCAGCGTCCGCGGACCTCGACCCGGTGGGCCAGGTGGAGAGCGCCGCCATCGTCGACACCATCACCGCGGGTACCTACGTCATCCGCTCGGTGATGACCAACAAGTGCATCGACGTCGCCTCGTCGAGCACGGCGGACGGCGCCAAGGTGCAGCAATGGGATTGCAATGGAACCAATGCACAGCGCTTCGTCGTCACGCCGACGTCCGGCGGCTACTTCAGCATCATCAACGTGAACAGCAACAAGGCGCTCGACATCAAGGAGGCCAGCGTCGCGGCGAACGCGCTCGTCCACCAGTGGAGCTACGGAGGTGGAACGAACCAGCAGTTCCGCTTCGTGAAGGAGGTGGGCAGTGAGTTCAGCATCCGCGCCCGCCACACGGACATGGCCATCGACGTGTACTGGGGCAATACGACCAACGGCACGGAGCTGGTGCAGTACCCCTACGAGCAGCGAACGAACCAGCGCTGGACGTTCGACCGTGTCGATGGAGGCGGCGGCACGGGGCTGGCGGCCATCCTGAGCGAGTCCACGTTCAACGCCATGTTCCCGAACCGGAACCCCTTCTACACCTACAGCAGCCTCATCGCCGCCGCGAGCACCTTCCCGGCCTTCGCCAATACAGGCTCGCTGGAGACGCGCAAGCGCGAGGTGGCGGCCTTCTTCGCCAACACGGCGCACGAGACCGGGAACTATGTCTACATCGAGGAGATCGCCCGTGGCCCCTACTGTGGGACCTGGGGCCCGCCGGGGTGCAACTGCGTCGCAGGCAAGCAGTACTACGGACGTGGGCCCATCCAGTTGTCCTGGAACGGCAACTACTGCGCCGCCGGAGCGGCGCTGAACCTGCCCCTGCACACGAACCCCGACCTGCTGGCCCAGGACGCGAACGCCTCGTGGCGCTCCGCCTTCTGGTTCTGGACCACCCAGACGGGTGCCGGAACCATGACCCCACATAGCGCCATGGTGAACGGGGCCGGCTTCGGTGAGACCATCCGCACCATCAATGGAGCGTTGGAGTGCAACGGTGGAAACCCGGGGCAGGTGCAGAGCCGCATCCAGAAGTATCAGGACATCGCCAACCTGCTCGGCGTGAGCCCTGGCGGCAACCTGGGCTGCTGAGGGGCACGTCCCGGGTCTCGTGGAGTGGGGCCGGAGGTCGCCGGAGGATCGACGGCCTCACCCCACGGGGGCGCCTGCGCCAACATCACTGGAACGAGAGGGGAAGCTGCTGCCGGTACGCGAAGTCGGCCAGCCACCAGAATGGTCTACGTGCCCTCGTTCTTGCTTTCGAGTTCACTCTTCAGACCTTCAAGTTCAAGTTCGAATACATAGATGGTCGGATGGTCGGCGCCGGGACGCAGGGTGACGGCGAAGTTGGCGGCGCCGAATGCGGTTGAGGCCGTCAGCTCTACTTCGGGGATACCGAGCCTGTCGGAGACGACCTTCACGGCCCTGGCCATCGTGGGGTGCGACCCTTCATCGATATGGACGATGACCGAGCTGCCTTCGACTTTCTTGAAGTGAATTCCCACGAATGTCTCCGATGGAATGAGTAGGGGTAGGCGCGAGCCGGCGCCGTGTGGTTCGAGGATACTGCTCGGCAAACGACTGGTCGCCGAAATGCAGCCGCCTCACCCACGAGGACACCGGGCATGTCGCGAACAACCTTCTCGAACTCCGCGCGGGCCACCGACTCCGTCGTCCACCGCATCTGCGTGTCGCGCACGCTCCGCGCGAGGCCGTTCTCATTGGGCGACCTGTGGCTGACCGAGGCCTCTCTGGCGTGGCAGGCGGCATGGTGGATCGCGTCGGCTCGGTCATCGAAGAGTTCGCGCTCGTGTACGGCATCCGGTTGCGCGTGCCGTCGACCGAGTTCGCGGGGCTGATCCGCCAAGCTTGGGCGGACACGTCGGCCTTCGCGACCATGACCCGGCTGAGCGCGACCGAACTGCATCCAATTGCCAATAAGCGCACCGCGCGGTTCGTGGCTACGCTCGTGGAGCCGAACAGCGACTGACCCGTGCGCCGTGACTTGTGAATCGCGGTTCCCCCCTGAACCCAGGTGCGTTCATGACCATGAGCGATGAGGCCGAAGGCTCGACCACGAAGGCACAGCTGCGGCAGCAACTGGACGCCATGGAGAACGACGCACTTCGACAAGCGGCCAACTGGTTCATCCTCGCCGCCGGCACGGCGAACGTGATCATGCAGCTCTCCCGGCCGGCCGTCGCCTACGGCGTCATGGAGAGCAAGGTCGAAGAGGGCAACCTCTTCAAGAACCCGAAGCGACGGGCCCGCACCACGCTGGCGTACATCGCGGTGACGATGCTCGGCGGAGCGGAGGAGCGCGCCGCGATACGCCGGGCGACGAACGTCTCCCACGCGCGCGTCCGCTCCGAGCCCGGGCATCCAGTCGGCTACAACGCGTTCGACCCCGCGCACCAGCGCTGGGTGACGGCGTGCCTGTACGTCGGCGCGGAGGACGCGTACCAGCGCGTGCACGGCCCGCTTCAGGGCGAGTTCCGGGAGCGGTTCTACCAGCAGGGGAGCGTGTTCGGCACGACCCTGCAGATGCCGCCCGAATCGTGGCCGCCGACCCGCGACGACTTCGAGGCGTACTGGCAGGCGGAGATCTCGGGGCTCACGATGGACGAGCGCACGCGCGACTACCTCTGCCGGATCGTGCGACTCGAGTACCTCGGCCGCCGCATCCCCGCGCCCGTCCTGCGGCTTCGGCAGCGACTGGTCGCGGGCTACCTGGGGCCGGAGTTCCGCACGCTGATGCAGCTACCGTGGACGGAGGCCGACGTCCGGGCATTCAAGAAGTTCAACCGACGGCTGGCGGGTTTCATGCGTCTGGCCCCCGCCGCAGTACGCGAGGCGCCGCTGCGCCGTCAGCTGCGGGACGTGCGCCGGCGGCTGGCCGAGGGGCGCCCGCTGTTCTGACGTCGTCGGCCGTCAGCGCCGGGAGTCCGGCGGGTACGGAGGCTTCGGTGCAACTCCACCTCACCCCACGGGAACACCGGGCATGTCGCGAACGACCTTCTCGAGCTCCGAGCGGGCCACCGACTCCGGCGTCCACCGCATCAGCGTGTCGCGCACACTTCGCGCAAGGCCGTTCTCCCATTGGGCAACACGCCCGATCATCCACGAGCGGTCGCGAATCCGCTCCGCACGCGGCCGACGGAGTTGCTCATACCGGGCCAGCGCCTCGTCCGTAGGGCCCATCGTCACCAGGAGCTGCGCGAGCGCCGCGGCGTCCTCGATGGCCAGCCCCGCGCCCTGCCCCAGGTTCGGCGTCACCGCGTGGGCCGCGTCACCGAGCAACACGACGCGAGGCTTCCACCACCGCGGCGCCGAACAATCCTCGATGTCGTTGTGAAGCAACCCGTCGAGCCCACCGAAGGCCGCCAACGCCGAGCGGGCCGGGTCCGCGAAGCCTGCATACAACGCCTGGAAGCCGGACAGGTCCCTCCACGGAGCCGGCGCGCGACGCGGGGCATTGAGCGTGAGGAAGACATAGGACTTCCGCTCGCCCAGCGGCACCACACCCACGCGCCTGCCCGTGCCCCACATCTCCACCACCGCGTCCTCGAAGTGCCCCTCCACCACGCCGCGCCAGCACGAGTAACCGGAGTAGCGAGGGTGCACCTCGGCACCACACACGTGCTCCCTCACGAGGGAACGGATTCCATCGGCGCCGACCACGACGTCGTAGCGTCCCCCTGTTCCATCGGAGAACTCGACGTCCACGCCATCCACCCCACTTCGCAAGCCCACCACCGTCACACCCAGGCGAGGCGCGGGGGACACGGAGCGCAGGACCTGGAGCAGCTTGTTCCGATGAAGCGTGGTCGCAGGTAGCGACAGCCCCGGCACGGAGTACGGCGTCTGCTGGAGCACACGCCCCGATGCATCCGTGATGCGCGCCAGTCCCACCGGATGCCCGACGGCGAGGACGGCCTCATGCAGCGCGAGCCCCTTCATCACGGCCATCACGTTCGGACCGAGCACGATGCCCGCCCCCTCGTCCCCATAGGAGGGCCGCCGCTCGACGAGCTCCGCCACCACACCCCGCCTCGCCAACGCGGCCCCCAGCGCGAGCCCACCGATTCCTCCACCCACCACGAGGACCTTCACGATGACCTCCTCGAACCCAACCCCACGAGCAGCATCTCCAAATCACGCCGCAGGCGTGTTCGCGCCGTGGCCACCGTGGAGCCCGCCATCGGCACGAGCATCCGCATCACCGCCGCGTAATAGACGCCGAAGACCAGCTCCGCCGCCCGCTCGCCGTCCACCTCCGCTCGCAGCTCACCTCGCGACTTCGCGTCGGACACGACCGATGCCAGCGCCCCCACCAGCCTCGCCAGCGCCGGGCGATGCAGTTCCTCGGCGGCGCCCGTGAGCCATGGCAGCTCCTTCACCACCACCCGCGCCAGCTCCGGCTGCGACGCGTAGTGGGTCAACAGCGGCGAGAACAGGTGCATGCACCGGTCCACGAAAAGCCCCTCCCCCGGCAGCGACGTCACCGCCCGCTCCACGAGCGGCATCGCCTCCGCGCGCCACAGCTCGTGCAGCAGCGCGTCCTTCGTCTCGCCGTACACCAGCACCGTGCCCGTCGCGACGCCCGCCGCCTCGGCGATGGCGCGCACGGTCGTCCCCTCATAGCCACGCTCCGCGAACAGCCGCTTCGCCGCTGCCCGGATGCGCTCCCACTTCTCGCTCTTGGCTCGCTCCCTCAGGGACATATTGAACAGGTTCATAATTGAACGCGTTCAAAATCTCCAGGAATTCGCTCCCCAACCGCACCGGGAGCCACACAGGCAGGCGCTGGCGACGCGTCGAGCGTTGAAGGAAGGAGCGTGCCGCCGGCGTGGGATTTCGCGAGGCGGCGATGTAGGGATGCGCCGTGCCCGACCTGCTCGGGCGGAGGAGGACGGGTGACAGTCGCAACCCTCGAAGAAGGCCCGCTCAGGGGGCCGAGCTTCTTTCTCGACCGCACGGCGCTGCGGGCGGTGGCGCTGGCCCATCGCGACCGCTATGGCGTCGCGAAGCCCCATCCCCACGTCGTCATCGACGGCTTCCTCGGAACGCGGTTGGCGTCCGAGCTGGCCTCGGTCTTCCCGGGGGCGAACGACGCGCAGTGGAAGCGCAGGGACCACGTGGAGCAGGCGGCCCGCCTGGGACAACTCCAACGCAAGGCGTTCGAGGACGTCCCCGGCCCGCTCCGGCACCTGCTCTCGGAGTTCTCCGGCATGTCGTTCATCGACTTCCTGGAGACCGTCACCGGCGTGCAGGGGCTCATCCCGGACCCGCACTTCCGGGGCGCCGGCCTGCACCTCACGCTGCGCGGCGGACACCTGGCGTTGCACGCCGACTTCAACCGCGACCGCTTCCGAGCCCTCACCCGTCGACTGACCGTCCTCTACTACCTGAACCCGGACTGGCAGCCTGCCTGGGGCGGCGACCTGGAGCTATGGAACGCCGACCTCACGCGATGCGAGACGCGAATCTCACCGGTGCTCGACCGGCTGGTGGTCATGGCCCATGGCGATGACCACTGGCACGGCCACCCCACCCCACTGGACTGTCCCGAGGGACGCGGTCGCGCCGCAGTCGCCGCCTACTTCTACACCGCGGAGGTCTCCACGGACGCGCCGGAGCCCCACAGCGCCATCTGGGCTCCCACGCGCCCGTAACCTCTTCCCCCGCCCGCGTACGCGAGCAGGAGAAGGGACGAAGGCAGGGAGGGGCCAGCTCACGCACGGGCCCCTCCGCGACTTCAATCCGAGCCGAGGAGGTCCTCGCGCCTCAGTAGATGCACTGGAGTCCGAGGTTCAGCACGAACGGGACCCCCGTGTTGGCGTAGAGGTTCATCGTGCCCGTGGTGTAGCCGAAGTACTGGCAGACCCGGTTGACGGACGAGCGCAACTGCCACCACGAGGTGAACGGCGGGTTCATGCCGCTGAGGAACGGGAACCGGGGGTCATCGGTGTCGACTCCGCGAGGCGCCACGTGGGTGCTCGGAATGCAGACCAATCCCATCAGGTCCGCCGACGTATTCTGGAAGCCCGTGAAGAACCCCGTGTTGTAGACGGAGCCACACTCCCTGTCGGCGATGGCGCCCGCGTTGTACGCCGCCTGCGAATCGAGCGAGGTGGAGCTGCCCTGCCACAGGGCCCACGCCCGCGCATCGGAGCCAGGGAGGTCCTGCCAGGTCACCATGTCGGACGTGAAGCAATGGATGCCCATCAACTCACCCGACTGCTCTCCGGTATACATGCCTCGCGCATAGCCATAGTGGGCACACACCCGCTCGGCGCTGCGATTCGCGTAGGCCCAGCCCACGTCGTTACGATTCGTGATGGGATATCCCCCCGCGCTTCTGTCGGCGGCCGTCGTGTCGAAGAAGACAATCCCTGCGAGAGCAGGGGCCGAGACCAGTGCGACGATGGCGGCTGCAAGGGATGTCACGAGCTTGGAAATTCGCACGGCTCCAAACATTCTCTCTCTCCTGGAAGGAACATCGGCGGAGGTCGCCGAGAGAGATACGAAGCCCTGGTGAATCCTGGTCATCGTCGGCTGTGCATTTCCCGGGGAAGCCAGCAGCGCGCTGTACGATTCCCATGCAATCAAATACATGCCGCGCGACGCGTCAGCGAGGACCGGGAGCGCCCTGCGACACGCGTTCGGCACGGAAGCGACGCAGGCGCCGGCTGCTCACCAACATTCCATCGACGCCGCCTGACGCCCCCTTCGTGAAGGACACCGCGCCGAACGAGCTCACGAAGCGGTTGCCCCCCACGGGCTCGAGCAGGAGGTCGTCGCGACGGAACCAGCTCAGCGCCAGCTTCCCGTCGACGAGCCGCACCGTGTACGTCATGTCCACCTCGTCGCTGCGGTACTGCCCGACCAGGGCCTCCAGCTCGCCCACCGTGGGCATCGGCTCGCGCACCCGGACGAACTCTCGCGTCGTCGGCCAGAAGTCCTGGATGCCCAGCACGGGCGCCCCCGGCGCCGCCGACGCGTTGAAGCGCCACATCCCGGGCGTCGGCTCGGCCGGTAGGAACGCCCCCTGGCCGATGGGAGTCAGCGCCGCGGTGGCGCCCACCTCGCGCAGCGCGCCGTCCTTCACCTCCAGCCGCACCACCTCGTCCGTCTGGGGGCTCCAGTAGTTGCCGGCCAGCGCCGCCAGCTCCTCCGCGGGCACCACCACGGCGGGCGGAGTCGTGTCCTTCAGGAGGTTGCCCAGGTACACCTCGGCCACCTTCCGCGCGAGCACCGTCGGGTCGATCTTCCCGTCGTTGCACAACACGGTGATGGCCAGCTTCTGCTCGGGGAAGAGGATGCTCTCCGTGCGGAAGCCCGCCACGTACCCATCATGGGTCACCGTGCGCAGGCCCCGATACGCCCCCAGCCGCAGCCCGCCGCCGTAGCCCGTCTCCCGGCCGTCGTTCAATCGACCCGAGGTCTGGAGCAGGTCCCGCAGCGCCGTCCCACCCAGGCGGCCATCGAGCAGGTTCTGCTGCCACGTCAGCAGGTCGTTCACCGACGAGTACACCGCGCTCGTGCCGTTGTACCCGAGGTCCGCCGAGCTCAACCGCCACCCCCCTTCCGCGCGGGGCATGTACCCTGTCACGCGCTGGGGGATGGGCGGCGCCAGGTCATCCCGGAACGAGGTGTCCACCATGCCGAGCGGCTTGAAGATGCGCTCGTCGGCGAACGCCCGCAGCGACTTGCCGGACACGCGCCGCACGATGATGCCCAGCAGCGAGTACGCGGCATTGCCATAGAGAACCTCCTCGCCCGCAGCGAAGTTCACCCCGCGCTGCCGCGACTGGACCCAGAGGACATCCTCCTCGGTGTACAGGTCCTCGCCGCGCCATCCCGCCAGGGAGAGCAGCTGCCCCTGTTCGCGCAGCCCGTTGATGTGGTGCATCAGGTGCGCGACGGTGATGCGCTTGCCGTGGTCGGGCAGCTCCGGCACGTGCTTGCGCACATCATCATCCAGCGACAGCTTCCCCTCCTGCGCCAACAAGCCGATGGAGAACGCGACGAACTGCTTGGTGATGGACGCCAGGTTGAACGAGGAGCGAGGCGTGAGCGGCACACCGAACTCCAGGTTCGCCAGGCCATGGCCCTTCACGTAGTCGCGCACGCCGTCGCGCGAGACGCCCACGCCACAACCGGGCGACGCCTTGCCACGCCAGGTGGCGAAGAGCGCATCGATGCGGGCGTGACGCTGGGCCCGCGTCTCTCGCACCGATTGGGCGCGGGCAACGGGAACCACCAGACCCCACGAGACGAGGGCCACCCACAGCAGGAGGGAACGGGAAGGTCGCATGCGCGGAGGATTCCGGAACCCGCTCCCCCATGTGCCGCACATCTGCGAAGCGCCGCCCGGCATCGGTGAGCGCCTCGATTCCGGCGGTGGACGACGCCCCTTGGAGGCGAGTCCCCTCGGCCCCGCCCAGGTGCCTCCCGGTCCGCAGCCCATAAGCGCGCGGAATCATAGGAAGCCTCTCGGGTGAGACCTGAGTCACGATTCAGGAAGGCCGCCTCCCCCGGCGGTCCGACGACAAGACCTTCTCCGAGGTGGACGGGACGAGGGATGCCGTCCTTGAATCCGCCGCATGACGCGGAGACTCGGCGAGCGGCTGGTGCTGGAAGGCGTGTTGACGCCGGAGCTGTTGTCGCGAGCGCTCGCGCATCAACAGGAGACGGGCCAGAAGCTGGGTGAATGCCTGGTGCGGCTGGGCGTGGACGAGACGCCGGTGCTGAGGCTGCTGGCGCAGACGCTCTCGACGCGCTTCGTCTCCACCGAGAAGCTGAGCCTGGCGAAGGTGGACCCCGCCCTGCTGGAGAAGGTCCCCGTGCGCCTGGCGGAGGGCTTCGACTTCATGCCCCTGCGACTGGCGCAAGGCGTTCTCTACGTGGCCATCGCGGAGCCGCAGCGCCAGCGCGCGCTGGAGGAGATTGTCCGCACCGTGGGCGTCACGCAGGTGCTGCCCTTCATCGCGGTGCGCAGGTCCATCCGCGCGGCCATCCGCAAGCACTACTACGCGGTGGCGGACGCCTTCGAGCACCCGCCGGAGGACGAGGCCTGCCCCCACTGCGGCGCGCCCACGCTCCCCAAGGACTTCCAGTGCCCCCGCTGTGAGCTGCTGCTGGTGCGCCACGTCGAGGACCTGCCGCCCCGCGACAACGTCTCCCTCGTCCGCGCGCTCCTGACGCAGCCCGAGCGACAGGGCACCTCGGGCACCCCGCGCGCTCCGCAGTCGGAGACCACGCGGGTGGCGCCGTTCGACGCGGCCCAGGAGGGCTCACAGGCCCGGCCGTTCCTCGTGGGCGGCCTGAGCGTGACGAACCTGCGGCTCAGCCCCTTCGAGGCGTATGTGCTCTCCCTCGTCGACGGGCACACGTCGCTGTCGGATCTGTCGCTCATCACCCAGCTCGCGGAGGTGGAGCTGCGCGCGCTCTTCGCATCGCTGGGCGAGCGGGGCGTCACCCGGCTCTACGAGCCCCCCGCGCCGACAGCCCGCGCGGCCTCCGTCCCGGCCGAGCCGACGCCTCCGCCCGTCCCACAGGCGACGCAGGCCGGACGCGCGGTGCCCAAGCCCTTCGTCGAAGACGCCAACGAGGATGTCCTCCAGCGCGTCATCCGGTTGGAGCAGGCGGGCCGGTGGGCGGAGGCCATCGAGCTGCTGGAGCGAGGCATCGGCCTGCTCCCCCACCCCGCGCCGCTCTACAACCGCCTGGGGATGATTCTGCTGAACCACCACCGGGACTACGAGCGCGCCACGACCCTGTTCCAGAAGGCCTCCGACCTGGCGCCGGAGAACAACCTCTACACGATGAACCTGTACTCGGTGATGTGCCTGCGCGCGGACGCCACCAACGCGGGCCAGCACAAGGCGCGACGCTGAAGCGCCCCTTCGCTCACGACAACCGGGGACGGCCCAGCCACAGCAGCCCCAACCCCAGGGCCAGCAACGTGGGCCACGCCAGCGCGAGGAACCCCAGCGCCACCCGCGGGACGACGTCGGCACCGGGCTGTTCGACATAGGCGAAGCGCGGCAGTCGCGCATGGTCCGCCGCGCCCAGCGTGTCGCCCGCGAAGACTCGCGGCAACAGGGCCTCGCGCCACGAGGCGTGGAAGCGGTCCACCTGCCGCAGGAAGTGCACGTGCCGTGCTCCACCAGTCCCCGCCACATCCTGGAGCGCCTGCTGGAAGGCCAGCGCGGGGGACACGAAGCGCAGCAGCTCCAGCGCCGACTGCTGCGCGTCCAACTGCGACTGGAAGGCCGCGACCACGGGGGCGGTGGCCCGGGCCGCCTCATCCTGCACCGCCAGCGCGGTGGGCCAGTAGCCCTCCGTCCGGGTCCCCTTCGGCGCCAGCTCCGGATGGTCCTCGAAGTAGGCGGACAGCACTTCGCTTCCCCGCCGCTGCGCATCCAGCGAGGCGTCGCGGGTCGCCCCCACCAACGCCACGCGCGAGGGCACCGGGTACAGCGCGCTCACGCCGAGCTGCGCCGCCGCGGGCACCACCACCACGAGCAGCAACCACACCCCCACCAGCACCAGCGCATTGGTGGCGGAGCTCAAGGCCCGCGCGTTCACCGCCAGCGCCAGACAGAACCAGAACGCCCCATAGCCCACCACCAACGCCAGCCACCCCAGGAGCCTCGGCAGCCCGCCACCGCCTCCCGTCAGCACATGCCCCGCGAGCCCCGCGAGCACGCACAGGCCCAGGAGCACCGCCGCGCGAACGGCGAGCCTGCGCAGCGCCCAGCCCCGAAGCCCCGTGGCCTGCACCAGCACCAACCGGAGCGTGCCGTCCTCGCGCTCCCGGGACACCAGGTCGAACGAGAACGCGAGCGCGAACAAGGGCAGCAGGTAGAGCAGCACGAACGACACATCCAGCGTCCCGGTGGCCAGGTGCGCCGGGTGCTCCAGCGTCTCGCGCGCGAAGTCCGTGAGGCGGCCCTGCAGTGACACCTGGTAGGACGACGGCAGCAGGTCCATCTGCCCCACCGTGAAGACGCTCAGCGGCCCCGGAGGCAGGAGCGCCTCGGGCTGGACGAGGAAGTTGCCCACCGGCACCGGCATCGTGGGGCTCTTCCAGGCGGGGGGCGCGGTCCCCTGCCCCTGACGCAGCGCCTCGGCCTGGGCCGCGAGCTGGTCGCGTCGCTGGGCCTCCTGTGCGAGCAGCGCCTGTTGATGCGCGCGCAGGTCCTGGGTGAAGCGCCAGCCGTTGTAGAGCCCCAACGCCATCAGCCCGAGCAGGAGCGCGGCGGCGAAGAGGAGCATCCGGTCCTTGCGAAGCAGGAACCACTCGTGTCGGAGCAGGGACATGTTCATGAGCTCGTGCCTCACAGCGCGCTCAGGCGTGCGCCGGCGCGCAGGGCGAACGCCGTGGTCCACGACAACCAGAGCCCGAGCAACAAGAGCCCCGGAACCTGGGACGAAAGCGCATCCGTCAGTCGCTCCGCCTCCAGGCGCAGCTCCGGCACCTGCCGCCACAAGGACGCATCCGCCTTGTAGTTGGCGTCGCCGTGCTTCGAGCGGAACGCGACGTCATCGTTCATCCGCTTCACCAGCGCCTGCCGGTAGTCCTCCGCCTGCTCGGTGAAGCGCAGGTGCGCGGACAGGTCCGTGCGCGCGAGCGACGCGGACACCTGCCGGAGCGCGAGCATGGGCGACAGCGGCGC
The DNA here is from genome assembly GCF_020037095.1 of Myxococcus sp. XM-1-1-1. Lineage (NCBI taxonomy): Bacteria > Pseudomonadati > Myxococcota > Myxococcia > Myxococcales > Myxococcaceae > Myxococcus > Myxococcus sp. XM-1-1-1. The sequence continues at coordinate 16,327 of NZ_JAIQDH010000019.1, read as the reverse complement.
GAAGGCGCGGTGCAGCCGCTCCTGGGACGCATATCGCTCCCGCAGCTCCCCGAAGCGCACCGCCGCCACCTTGCTGCTGTACTCCTCGCCCGCCTGGAGCGCGATGCCCCGGAAGTTCACGGGGAGCGCCTCCACCGAGTCCACCCCGTAGCGCGCCAGCGTCTCGCGCTCCAACGCCACCTGCCGCGCGTCCGCCGAGTCATGTCCGCTCAGCCCCTTCTCGTAGTCCTCCGCAAGCCTGCGCGCGAAGTCCTGCGCCGTCGGCACCGGCGCCCACGTCCGGGCCGCGTCCGCCGCGAGCCGGGGCACCAGCAGCGCGTTGAGCATCCACACCGCCAGCAGCACCACCAGCGCGCCGCGCGACGTGCGCGCCCACGCGCTCACCGCCAGCCCCAGGAACACGAAGCCCGCCAGGTACAGCCCATACCCCAGCGACAACACCAACAGGCGCCCCAGCAGGTCTCCCCACGAGGCATCCAGGCCGCCGCCCAGCCCCACCACCAGGCCCAGGCCCACGACGACGAGCGGCACCAGCAGCGCCGCCAGCGCCAGCCCCACGCCCAGCGCCTTGCCCAGCACGAGCTGGTGACGCCGCACGCCGGTGCTCAACAACAGGCGGAGGGTGCCCTGCTCCCGCTCGGCCGTGAAGGCGGAGTAGGTCAACAGGATGATGAGCAGCGGCAGGAGGAGCTGGAGCACTCCGGCGCCGGTGAGCTCTCCGAAGCGGGCCACGGCGGTGGCGTCCGTCGCGGGGCGGTGCTGGGTGAGGTTGCGCTTGTGCGCCTCCAGGTAGACGGCCACGCCCAGGTACGGCTCCACGCCCCGGTCGAACGCGGCCAGGACCGACTCGGGCTTGAAGGCCCAGACGCCGTAGTGCGCCGCCGAGTGGGGGTTCTTCTCCCCCTGCTCCAGCCAGTGCTGACGCGTCAGTCGCGCGCCCGCCTCGCGCTCGGCACGCGACTCGCGCACGTGCAGCGCGCCCATCGCCAGCCCCACGACGGCCAGCAGCCCCACCAACATCCCCGCGGTCCGGAAGCGCCCGTCCCGCGACAGCTCCACCCATTCCTTGCGTGCGATGGCCCGAATCATTCGTGCGTCCTCAGCCCCGCATGTGCGTCAGGTACAGCTGCTCCAGCTCCGCGTGCCCCAATTCCCGCGTGGCGCGCGTCTCCACCAGCCGACCCGACTTCATGATGCCCACGCGCGTGCCGGACTCCTTCGCGCGGAACAGGTCATGCGTCGCCATCAGCACCGCCATCCCCTCGCCGCTCAAGCGCAGGAGCAACTCCGACAGCTCGTTGGAGGCCAGCGGGTCCAGGCCCGACGTCGGCTCGTCCAGGAGCAACGCCTTCGCCCCCTTGGCCAGCGCGATGGCGATACCCACCTTCTGCCGCATGCCCTTGGAATAGCGCCCCACGGGCACGTCCATCGCCCCCGGCTGCAGCCCCGCGCGGGCGAGCCAGTCCGTGGACTCCAGCGTGGACAGCGCCGGCCGTCCCGCCAGCGTGTTGAAGTAGGCCAGGTTCTCCCGCCCCGTCAGCCGGGGGTAGAGCATCACCAGCTCCGGCACGTAGGCGAGCAGCCCGCGCACCTGGGCCTCGTGGTGACGCACCTCCAGCCCCGCGACGCGCGCCTCCCCGCCCGTGGGCTCGATGAAGCCCAGGAAGAGGTTCAGCGTCGTCGTCTTGCCCGCGCCGTTCGCCCCCAGCAGGCAGAACACCTCACCCGCCTGGATGGACAGGTCCAGCCCCTCGAGCGCCAGATGCGCGCCGTAGCGCTTGGACAGGTTCCTCGCTTCAAGCATGGAGACTCCCATAACGGAGTCACCCGCAATATCGCAACTTGATTGCATCTACAAATCGATACACATCCCGTGTGCTTCCGGGGACACTCCGGGCCGCATGGGACGGAACACGAGGTCCCATGCGGCCCGCCTTGAGCAGCGCGGCTCAGGACTTCTTGTACGCGTCCGCGATGCGCAGCAGGTCCGCGATGGTGAAGTCCCCGCCCGAGCCGTAGGTGGGCTTCCAGCCCTTGTTCTGGAGGAAGGACGTGGGGTCGTTGAGCAGGACGCTGAAGAACGTCTCCCCGACGATGCGTCCGCCCACCGGCCCGAGGAAGCGACCCTGGTTGGCGAGGTTCGCCTCCTTGAGGATGTAGTACCAGAGCGGCGCCACCGTGCTCCCCCACCCCTGCGGCAGGCCGAGCTGCGAGTTGGCGTAGCGGGTCGTCCCCAGCGCGTCGGCGACCGTCTGGCCGGCCGGCAGGGTGAACTCGTTCTGGCGCAGCAGGTTGCGCCCCGCGAGCGACAGGTACAGCGGGTCCGGCTTGCCCTGATACTGCGGATGGTCGAAGCCCGGGATGAGGGCCTCCGGCAGGTTCAACAGCTCCGAGGCCAGGTACGTGTCGAACAGCTTGGCGCCCTGCGGGGTGACGCCGGAGCCCAGGTTGAAGAAGTTCTTCCAGTCCACGCGCTTCTCGGGGCTGAGGAACGTCCCGGGCTGGTGCAGGTCGAAGATCTGCACGTTCGAGTAGCTCGAGTTGACGGTGTACGTCTCCCGAATCGTCGCGTGCCCCATGCGGTAGGCGGCGGCGGAGAACTCGATGGGAATCTGCTGGAGGTTGGGCGGGAAGTACTGCGGCCCCTGGTTCACCAGCTTGCCGTAGAGCTCGTCGCCGACGAAGCGGCGCACGAAGTCATGGTAGACAATCCATTGGTAGTGCCAGCGCACCCGCTTCGAGGCCTCGGTGAAGAGCGCGCCCCCGGAGAACGAGCCCGACAGGTCCTTGACCACCTGGTTGTGGAACTTGATGAAGGCCAGGTGCAGCTGATTGACGAACATGTTGTCGTCGTTGCGCGGGTCTCCGATGATGGCCGTGCCCTGGACGTTGCGCAGCACGTCCCCGTCCGGGTTGTCCTGCCGCCCGAACAGCAGCGTGGCGCCGTCCTTCGCGTCGAACAGGAAGGCGTCCTGCACCGGCCCCCGGCCGTAGATGTTGCCCAGGTCCAACGTCGGGGTGATGGCGTCCCGCGTCTGGTTCGGCTGGGTGCCCCGGCTGTTGATGTCCGAGAACACGTCGAACGTCAGGTCATGGTCCAGGAACTGGCCCAGGAACGTGTAGCCCGCGGGGATGGTGGGGTTGTCCTGCGGCACGCTCGGGCCCAGCCGGTCATCGTCCATGGGCCCGCCCGGCAGCGTGAGGGCGCGGAGGTCCTCCACGTTGAAGACGGAGGGACGCAGGTCCGGGAACATGCGGAAGAAGTCGGAGACGACGGGGCCGTTGTCGCCGGTGAGGGACTGCGCGGACTTGCTGGAGACAGCCGGGCCCACGACGCCGTGGGGGCGCACCAGGTTGCCGGACGGCGCCTTGGACAACATGGCCGCCCCGGTGCCCCGGTGGAACGGACAGCCGCTGCCCGGGAGCGCGGCCGTGACGCGCGGGGGAATCTTGTCACTCATGACGAATCTCCTGTGTGTCGAGCGGCGTGGCTCAGGTGGTGATGGTGATGTACGGGTCCCACGAGTACGTCCCCACCTTGTTGCCCTGGTTGTCCGTCACCTGGACGTAGAGCTGGTAGGTCACCTTCTGGTCCGTCAGCGACGCGGTGGGCTGCAGCGCGGTGGACTGGAAATAGAAGTCCACGTAGGGCTGGGTGTTGTAGCCATCCACCTGTCCCCCCGCGACCTCGGGGACCGGCACCTTGATATGGGACACCAGGGGCTGGGGCGGAGAGATGCACTGGGCATTGCCGGAGACGCGCATCTTGTAGAGCACCGCCGAGTACTGGGTGTTGAGCGTCAGCGACGCCATCCGCCAGCGCAGCGTGTCGCTGGTCTTCGCGGCGACGGTCAGCTCGGGAATCGCCTCCATGCCCACCGCGTCGTCCTTGCGCACCAGCATGTACACACAGTCCGAGATGGGCACCCCCGGCTCGTCCGCGGAGCCATTGGGGCCATGCACCTTCAGCACCTTGTCCACATCCACCACGGTGAGAACATCGATGAAGCCATCATCCTGCGCCATGACGCACCTGTTCCTTCCAGTTCGAGTCGAGACAAATCCAGACATCCACCCGCGCGCCGCGCGTCAGGCGGTGATGGTGATCTTCGGGTCCCAGGAGAAGTAGCTCAGGATGTTCCCGTCGTTGTTCGCCAGGGCGAACGTGAAGGTGTAGACCACGGGCGTCGTCGTCGGGTTCACCGCCGTCGCCTGGAAGTAGGCATCCTTGTACGTCTGCTTCGAGTCCACCGTGACCTGGGTGCCGTGCACCGACGGCAGGGGCACCGTCACCGTGGGCTCGATGAGGAAGGGCGGCGTGATGCAGCCCTCTCCCCGGAGGATGTCACACCCGTTGAGCGCGACGCTGAAGCGCGTGTTGCCCGTCAGCGAGGTGATTCGCCACCGGATGTTGTTGTTGGTGTTGACGACGATGTTCAGGTCATCCGTGGCCTGCCCCGACAGCATCTCGTCGTAGCGGATGAACATGTAGACGTACGGGGTGGGCTCCCCCAGGTCCACGGGGTGGTTGGAGTCCGTGCTGAACTTCCCCTGGTAGTCCAGGTAGAGGTTCTCCGCGTCCACGACAATCAAGACATTGGCGGTGTTCTCGGTATCTGCCATGACGACCTCTGGGTGCTTTCGGGGTGGAGTGCTCAGCGGGGCCGGAGGATTCCGGGCCGCTGGATGGAGAAGGGCTGGATGTGGGTGCGGGTGACGCCCGTGAGCGCGAGCTCCGACAGGATTCGGCCGAGCAGCGGCGCGAACTTGAACGCCTGCCCCGTGTCACCGGTGAACAGCAGCACGTCCGGGTGCCCGGGGAGGACATCCAGCACGAAGTTCAGGTCGGGCGTCATCGTGTAGAGACAGCCCACCGGGTCCACCGCCAGGGACTGCAGCCCCCGGAAGTGCTCGCGCATGAAGGTGTTGAGCAGGTCCACCATGCGCGGGTCCGCCTGGGGTGGCGAGGTGGGCGGCAGCGGGGACTTCAGGAAGGTGAAGTCGGTGCCCACCTTGATGCGGCCGGGCGTCAACAGCGGCGGCAGCCCGTAGTAGGTCGTCGTGTCGTCCCCGGGGAACTTCGGCGCGCCGAAGTAGAACCAGAGCGGATACGTGTACTGGGACGGGGACACCTCGAAATAGGCATACGTCATGCTCCAGATTTCGAGCGCGAGCTGGATGTTCAGGCTGTCGAGCACGCCGTTGGTCCACGCGGACGGCACCAGGATGAGCTTCTTGCCGGTGTACGTCCCCTGCGCGGTGGTGACGGTGACCTGGCCGGGCGCGTCCTGGATGCGGCTGACCGTCCGGCGCGGAATCATGTCCACGCCCCGCTCGCGGCACTGGTCGGCGAGCGCGCGGAGCGCCCGGTCCGCCGCGATGACACCCGCCTGGGGCTGCACCAGGCCCACCACGTCGTCGCTCAGGCCCTGGAGCACGGAAAAGCGCTCCGGGAAGTCCGCCGCGGTGAGGCGCTGGAAGGGCAGGCCCTGCTCCTCCAGGACGGCCTCGGAGTCCTTCAAGTCCCCTTCGGGCGTGTCCACGCCGCTGGGCGGGCCGAAGAACAGGAGCGAGGTGTCGTTGAGGATGCCGTTCAGGCCGCTGTCCGACTCCAGCTCCCGCCAGAGCGGATAGGCGGACTGCGCGAGCAGGGACAGGTGCGGGTCCGAGTACATCACCCGGAAGAAGCGCGACTCGCCCTTCGAGGAGAAGAAGTCGTTGTCGAAGTCGAACTGGTCCAACAGCAGGACCTTCTTGCCGGCCTTCGAGCACCACCAGGCCGCGGACAGACCGATGGCGCCCGCGCCCACGACGACCACGTCATAGGAGTCCATGTCTTCGTCTGCTTTCGTTTCGAAGGAGGGTGTCTGTCGTTACCAGCCGAGGTAGTACTGGCTGTCCAACCAGGCGGGCCACGCGAGCCCGAAGTGCGCCTGGAGCATCTTCTCCGCCTCGCAGAAGGCGCCCTCCACCCAGCCCTGCTGGTCCGAGTAGGCCTCGCCGCAGATGTGGAGGTGCTCGTCCGGGTCCGGCCGGCGCATGAAGGGCATCACGTCCCGCACGCTCACCCCGGCGCGCCACGCGTGATAGCCGCCGCCATAGGGGTCCTCCGTCCAGTTGCGGAAGTAGGAGACGTACGGCTGGGGGACGGGGTTCGCGGGCCCGTGCAGCTCCTGGAGCTGGCTCACGGCCTCCGCCACCATCACCGCCGGGGCCTGCAGGTCCTCCACCTGGGCCAGCGCCTCGCGTGAGGCCAGGGCCGTGGGCCGGGGCTTGAAGCGCTCGAGCCGCTGGTGGGGCGAGTCCATCAGCGCGGACCAGAAGGGCGTGGTCCGCATGTCGTTGTAGCTGGCGAGCAGGATGGAGTGGCTGTTCACAGGGTCGGTGCCGAAGTAGTAGCACTGCCGCATGGGCAGGTCGGTGATGGACTCGCCCGCCACGGCCTGGAACTCCTGGTTCCACCAGGGGGACTCGAAGCCCATCAGCAGCTTGAAGGACGGCTCGGAGATGACGGCGTCCAGGTTCTTGCGCACCTGCGCGCTCACCTGGGGCCTGGTGAAGAACCGGTCCGCGCCAATCAGCTCCAGCGCGCGGCGGGGCATCGCGAGCACCACGGCATTGGCATACACCGTCCACGACTTGCCGCTCGGGACGTTGTTCAGGGTGAGGACATACCGGTACGGGCTGCCCTCCGGCGCGGCGGTGAGCGCCGTCAGGCCGTTCTGTCCCCAGAGGTGGGCGCGCTTGCCGCTCGGGTCCTGGGCGACGAAGCGCTGGGCGAGCGTGTTGCCCAGCTGGTCATAGCCGCCGTTCAGCGTCTGGTATTCCACGCTCGCCAGGGAGAAGTCGCCCACGAGGTACGGAAAGGCCTCCGCGGCGTTCCAGTTGATGGTGTTGGAGTAGTAGCCGCCGGCCACGGCCAGGAACTCGTAGGCCTCCTGGCCCACCTGGTCCTTGAGGAGGTTCCAGAAGCCCAGATCATTGACCTTCTTGCCCTGGTAGGGCCCCGGCTTGCGGTAGGTCAGGTTGGGTTTGATGTCGTCCCAGTCCCGGGCGGTGAGCTCGAAGGAGTAGTCGTAGGGAGGGGTGAACTTCACCTGGCTCGCGTAGCGCTCCTGGAACCAGGGGTCTGCCATGAGGACGTCGTAGATGACCTTGTTGAAGAGCTGGTCCGAGTCGAAGCCCACCACGTCGTCGGGCAGGAAGTAGCGCGTCTTGAACGTGCGGCGGTCCGCCTGGGCGTTCGCCCACTCGTCGGCCTTGAAGCGCTGGCCGCGCAGGTAGCGGTAGTGGTTCTTGTCGTCGCCCAGGGGGAAGTCCTGGGGCGTCAGCTCCTGGGAGAAGACCTCCGAGATGAGCGAGTTGACGATGACATGCGATTGCAGATAGCGCATGCCGCCAATCTCCGCAGCCAGGGAGACGCCGGGCAGGAAGACCGACTCGATGCGGCCGCCCAATCGCTCGCTCAATTCGAAGACGTGCACCGAGGATGGGCGCGTGCCGCCCTCCGCGAGGTCGCCGACGAGCAGCCGCCAGCCCGTGTAGAGCCCGGAGACGCCCGCACCGATGATGGCGACGTCGAGCTGGAGCCCGTCGTCCATTCCCGGGTCCATCGGGGGTGGATTCACTCGCGACATGTCTGCCTCTCAGGGGATGGGGCACCGCGCCCTATTTCAGGGAATTCCAGTGCAATCCCTGCACCACCAATTTCACGACTGCCTTTCGTCTGCCTTCAAGGACTTGCGGCGCGGCGGGGGCAGGCATTGACGTGTCAGGCTTCAGCCGCCTCGGGCGGACGACGCAGGGCGCTGACACGTCATGGACGGCGCGGACACGTCAACGCCCGGAGAGCCCCTGACGAGGAAAATTCCGGGCTGGACGTGATTGGGGGGCCGTGTCGATCTTCCCAGCGGATATTCGTCGCCGATTTGAAGGCGCCTTTTCGGCACCCTCTCGCACCTGGAGGAGCTCCCATGTCCTACATCGATGGTTTCGTCATCGCCGTGCCGACCGCGAACAAGGAGAAGTTCATCGACCACGCCCGCAAGGGCGACCCCGTCTTCATGAAGTACGGGGCCCTGCGCGTGCTCGAGTGTTGGGGGGACGACGTGCCGAGCGGCAAGCTCACCGACTTCCGCCGGGCCGTGCAGGCCAAGGATGACGAGACGGTGGTCTTCTCCTGGGTCGAGTGGCCCGACAAGGCCACGCGCGACGCCGGCATGGCGAAGATGATGGAAGACCCCGACATGAGCCCGGAGAAGAACCCGATGCCGTTCGACGGCGCGCGGATGATCTACGGCGGCTTCGCGCCGGTGGTCGAGCTGAAGAAGTAGCCAGGTCGAAAGCGCCGGGGGCTCAGGTCAAGAGCCGCCCCCGCGCGCCCTCGACGACCAGCTGCAGCAGGGGCGAATGCAGCCCGCCGCCGCCATGCTCGCTGACGCGGCTCCACTGGGGCTCGCCGGAGTCCGCGTCGAACGCCGTCAGGGTCTCCCGGTGCGAGACGATGACCTGCCCCTGCTCGACGAGCATCGTTCCGCCGGCGAACGTCGACGACTGCTCGGAGTCCACGCGCTGGGCCCAGAGCAGGCGCCCGCTCCCGGCGTCGAGCGCGTGGACCTCCAGGAAGACCCTCTTCGTGAACGTCCCCTCGGCCCCGCCGGAGAACACGAACACGCGCCCCTCGCGCAGCTCCGCGTACGTCGGCCGGGGCCGCACGCCCGGCACCGACTTGCCGGGCACGGCGAAGGTCCACACCGTGTCGCCGCTGGCGCGCTCATACGCCGCGACGAGTCCGTTGAAGGCCGTGATGAGCAGGGAGCCGGGTGCTGGCGAGGTGTCGTTCATGCCACGCCGGGATACCACAACCCTATTGCGCCAGCGTGGAGCGGTACGAGGCCAGGGTGCACCGCATGCGCTGCACCTGCTCCGCGGTGAAGCCCGTCATGCACGCGTCATCCGTCAGCTCCATGTAGTTCTGCACCGGGACGGGCGCGCCCCCACAGCTGGTGAGCCCCACGGGGCAGCCCTTGTGGGACGTGACGTTGGGCGCCGTGTCACAGATGCGGTCGCCCGTGGTGTAGCAAGCCGGCGCCGTGGCGATGCCGCAGCCCTCGTAGTACGTGTGGAACAGGCCCAGGTAGTGGCCCACCTCGTGCGTGACGGTCCTGCCCTGGTGGTACGGCACCACCGGCCCCACGCGGCCGAAGGCCAGCCAGTTGATGACCACCCGGTCCTGCGGCTGCCCCACCGCGCCCGAGGGGTCCGCGGGGAGGAACGGCACATACCCGCGCGAGCCGCCCGCGCTGTTCGTGTAGAGGTTCAGGTAGCGCGTCGGGTCCCACGCAATGGTGTTCCAGTAGCTGCCCTGGTCCTGGTACCAGGTCGTGTTGCAATAGCGCTGGATGCCCGTCGTCGGGTTGCCCGCAGGGTCCTCGGTGGCGAGGAAGAACTCCAGCTTGCTGTCCACGCCCGCGGCCCCCGGCGTCCCTGTCAGCGCGCGGAAGTCCTCATTGAGGACCGTGATTTGACTGTGCACCAGCGCGTCCGAGATGTTGCCGTTCGCGCACGCCGCATCCGAGATGAGGTGCACCACCACCGGGATGCGCCGCACCGTGGTGGGCTGCCACAGCGGCCCGGGCACGGTCTGCGCCAGGGAGCAATCCGAGGGCGTGAAGCTGGCCACGCGCAGCGCGGCCGCAGGCTCGGGCGCGACACAGCGGTCCGCGTGCAACGAGAAGACATCCGAGGAGAACAGCGCCAGGACGGAGGACACGAGGGCATGGGCTGGGAGCATGGGCCTCACGCTACCGAGCCACGCTGACGCCTTCCAGGTGGCCGGGGTGGGCGCATGGGGGGTGGAATGGTAGGAAGAAGGAATGGCTCGCGCTCGTCCCACATCGCCCCGCTGCCCTCGGTGCAACGCGCCGTTCACCCTGGTCGCCGAGCAGGTGTTGTACACCTGTCACTACTGCAACGCGTCCATCGATACGCGGGGAGAGCAGGCTCCGCGTCCGCTCTATCAAGCTCCGTCAGCGACGGGTCCCAACAGGTTGCCGCTCGTCCTGGGCGCGGGGATTGCCGTCATGCTGCTGGGCTCCGCGGCGGGCTTCTTCGCCATGGCGTCCTCGAGCGACTCCTACACGCCCCCGCCCGCGCGCGCCGAGCCACCCCCACCGCCCCCCGCCGCGCAGGTGCCGCCCTCGCCGCCCCCGAAGCCGAGGTTCGCGTGGGACATGGACAACACCCCCACGGTGACGGACGTCAACGGGGACGGCACGGACGACATCATCGGGACCATTCGTCGCGGCACCTCGTTCGACCGCTATTCCACGGCCGCCTTCGACGGGAAGACGCTCGAGCCCCTCTGGGAGGTGCCCATCGAAGGCGCGGCCCCCACGGACCTCGCGTCCCGCGAGCGCTACATCCGGCAGGGACCTCGGCTGGTGCGACGGGAGGCCATGGCGGTGAGCCTGCTGGAGCTGGCCACTGGCAAGGTGGTGGGGCGCGTGGCGCTGTCGGACAAGCCCGACAAGCTCTGCATCCCCCAGGGGGACACCTCCTCCGTGTGGGTCTCGGTGATGGACCAGCAGAACATCCTGCTCGACACGACGACGGCGACCGCGCGCCCCGCCTCCCAGACTCCGCCCAACTGTCAGCCCCCCGAGCGCGGCCGCTACGACTGCTCCCCCGCCATCCACCGGAAGACCCATCTGCCGTGCTCGCTCGCCCTCAAGGCCCCGCCCATCCCGGGCTTCCGAGGGCAATATCGCTACACGGCGCATGGGCTCGACGTGGTGCTGGGCGCCCGGAACCCGGGGACGCGCGTCCCCATGGCGGCGGTGTTCGAGAAGGGCGCGAAGGAGCCCCTGTGGCACGGCGCCATCGCCGACATGGACATCGAGCAGGTCTTGGAGACCACGCCGGAGGCCCTCGACATCTCCGAGGACGCCCTCTTCGTGGCCTACCGGCTGAGGGCCGGCGGCATGCACCTGGTCCGCCGGGACGTGAGGACGGGGGCCGTCGTCTGGGACGTGCCCATCCCCCGCTCCAAGGACGGCTCGCTCGTCACCAGCTTTCGCAAGCAGGGGGACCGGCTCTACGTGCCCCACTGGATGTGGCTGGATGTCTTCGACGCGAAGACGGGCAACGTGATTGGCACCCTCGGCACCTGGTAGCCGAGGGCGCCTTTCTGGGACTCAGCGAGCCGCCGGCCACAGGCGCACCACCAGGGCCGCCAGCGCGGACACGGTCGCAAGCAACGTCACCGCGCCCCAGCCCCACCCGGCCAGCACGAGGCTGCCGCTCACCGCGCCCAGCGACATGCCGATGAACACGCAGACGAACAGCACCGCGTTGAGCCGGCTGCGCGCGGCCGGGTCGATGCCGAACACCATCGTCTGATGCGCCACCAGCGTCATCTGCACGCCCAGGTCGAAGCCAATCGCGCTGGCGCCGAACAACCACAGCCGCGCATCCGGCTGGAGCCACGGTGAGGCGAACATCGCGGCGAACGCCACGGCCGTCAGCCCCGCGCCCAGCCGCGTGACGAGCTCGGGCCCGAAGCGGTCCGACACGCGCCCGGCGATGGGCGCGCCCAGGGCCCCCGCCGCGCCCGCCAGGCCGAAGGCGCCCGCCGCCGCGCTGCCCAGGTGGAACGGCGCGCCATGCAGCATCACCGCGAGCGTGGACCAGAACGCGCTGAAGCCCACCGAGAGCAGCCCCTGGGCCAGCGCGGCCCGGCGCAGCGCCCCGTGCTTGCGCCACAGGCCCACGAGCGAGCCGAGCAGCGCGCCGTAGGACAGCGTGCTCGTCGGACGGAAGGCCGGCAGCCCGCGCCACACCACGGCGCCAATCACCACCACGCTGCCCGCGGCCATCACGTACATGGCGCGCCAGCCGAGTTGCTCGGCCACCACGCCGCTGACGACGCGCGAGAGCAGGATGCCGAGCAGCAGGCCCGTCATCACCGTCCCGACGACACCGCCGCGCTCCTTCTCGGGGGCCAGGGTGGCCGCGGCGGGCACGATGTCCTGCGCCACCGTCGCCGTGAGCCCCACCACGAAGCTCACCACCAGCAGCGGACCGATGGCGGGCGCCAGGCCGCTGAGCAGCAGCGCCACCGCGAGCAGGCCGACCTTGATGAGGATGATGCGGCGCCGGTCGAAGCGGTCCCCCAGCGGCGTCAGCAGCAGGATGCCCAGCGCGTAGCCCAGCTGGGTGAGCGTGGGCAAGAGTCCCACCGCCGTGTCCGAGGCGCCGATGGAGGAGCCCATCACCCCCAGCATCGGCTGGCTGTAGTAGAGCGAGGCCACCGAGAACCCGGCGCTCGCCGCCAAAAGCAGGCGCAGCCCCCTCGACATCGAGCCCGAGTCTCCGGGGCCCACCAGGGCGAGCCGAGGCGCGCGGGCCTCGTCCGAGGGCAGCGCGCCTCTTCCGGCGGGTTCATGTACAGCGCGAATGAAGGACATGACGTTCACCTGGGTTGCTGCGAGTCGAGGTGAAGGTGTCCCAGAGCGGCGGTCCACGGTAGTAGCGGGGTCCGCACAGCGGATATACGCTCCACGTATAACGCCATGCCCCGCCCCCCCAAGTCCGCTCGGCCGCGTGCCCTCCCGAAGCCGCCGCCCACCACCGCCGACCGGCTCGAGCTGATGCAGACCTTCCTGCGCATCGTCGACGCCGGGAGCCTGTCCTCGGCCGCCGCGCAGCTCGGCACCACGCAGCCGACGGTGAGCCGTCGCCTCCAGGCGCTGGAGCGCTCGCTCGGCCTGCGGCTGCTGCAGCGCTCCACCCACGCGATGAAGCTCACCGAGGACGGCGCGCGCTGCTACGAGCGGGCGAAGGAGCTGCTCGCCAACTGGGAGATGTTCGAGGCCGACCTGCGCGGCGCGAGCGACGAGCCGGAGGGCACGCTGCGCGTCGTCGTCCCCCACGCCTTCGGCCAGCAGCTCCTGGTGGAGCCGCTGACGGAGTACCTGCACCGGCACCCGCGCGTCAGCGTCGAGTGGCTGCTGCACGACCGCGCGGTGGACTTCATCGCGGACGGCATCGACTGCGCGATTCACGTCGGCGAGGTGAAGGACCCCAGCGTGGTGGCCATCCGCGTGGCGGAGGTGCCGCGCATCGTCGCCGCCGCGCCCTCGGTGCTGACGGGGCGCTCCCGGCCCACCCACCCCGACGAGCTGGCGCGACTGCCCTGGCTGTCGCTGCGCACCTTCTATCGCAACGAGCTGTCATTGACCCACGTGGCCACGGGTGAGGCCCAGCCCATCGTCTTCCAGCCGCGCCTGAGCACCGACAGTCTTTACGCATTGAGGAGCGCGGCGCTGAAGGGGCTCGGCATCTGCGTGGCCTCGGCGTGGGTGCTGCACGAGGACATCGTGAAGGGCCGGCTCGTCCACCTGGTGCCGGAGTGGCAGGCCTCCGCCCTGCCCATGTACCTGCTCTACCCCGCCGCGCGGTTCCATCCCGCGAGGCTGCGCAAGTTCGTGGCCCTGATGCGCGAGCTGATTCCCACGGCGCTCGCCGTGGCCACGCGCAAGCAGTGAGACCTCGCGAAACACAGACATCGCCTCCCCGCAGGTAGCCCCCGCAGACAGCGGGGCCCCGCCCGAGTTCCCCGGCACATCTCACCAGAATGCCACAGCCCGATTGTCTGATGCCCGCCGTTCGGGCCGACGCGTTTGTGTTCATCTATTTCGTGCCTTAGACATGGAGTGCTGGATTTATCCGAGAGTCCGGCGGCGCCCGCTGGCGTCTCACGTCCAAAGAAAGGCATGACCATGAAGAAGCTGCTCCTGGGAATGTTCCTGGCAACACTGTCGCTCGTCGGCTGTGGCACCGAAGAGGCGAACCTGCCGGAGACCGGACAGGTGATGACCACGGAGGATGGCCGCGAGCTGGTCATCGAGCAGCGGTCGGCCGAGCCCGGGGAGGAGGCGCCGGATGTCGATGCCGCCAACGTGAGTGTGGACGAGGACAGTCTCGCCTGCTGGGTGGTGCTCAACTATTGCCGGCACCCGGATACGGGGCGGCCGCATTGCACGGCCACCGGCTGCACCATCGCCCAGGCCATCAAGCATTGTCAGGCGCTCATCAGGAAGACCTGCTGAGCCTTCACCGCGGCAGACGCATGGGACCTCTCGGCCGTGGCCGAGAGGTCCGAAGGTGACAACGAATGGCACGGGGCTTCAGCGTGGAGCGGGCGGCTGGTCGAGTCCCACGAAGGTCCGGAAGAAGCGCTCGGGGTCCATGGCCACCGAGATGAAGGTCCGGGTGCCTTGTGCCAGCTCGGAGCCCCACTCCCCGCGCTCGCGCACCACCTCCACCTGTGCCCAGGTGACGATTCCGGGGTCGATGGCCGCGCACGCGGCGAGGGGGTCGTGCAGGAGCTTGCCTTCGGGCCGCTGCGCCAGGTAGCGCTCCATGGCTTCGAAGATGAGCGCCAGCCCGGGCGTCGCGGAGGCGTGGGGCTTCATGCGCTCGTGGAAGGCGCCGTCGTAGGCCACGCCATGGGTGACGTTCTTGGACACCAGCTCTCGGCGACCCACCCGGTCCGAGGACAGGGCCAGCAGCGCGCCCTTGGGGTCTCCGTTGAAGTTGAAGGTCGGGCAGGTGCGCAGGCCCACGAACTTGGGCAGCCGGTGCTCCGGAGGGACCACGTTGTCGCCCGCGAAGCCGCCCTGCGCCACCCACCGATGCAGGTGGACGTCCGGGTGGTGCTCCAGGAGCAGCCGCAGGTTCTGGAGCGGTGCGCCCGTCAACAGCGTCGCCTGGGGATACCGCCTGAGCGTGCGAGCCAGCACCTCGTGCGCCAGGGCATCCGGCGCGGCGGGAGCCAGCGGTCCCAGCCACTTCGTGTGGAAGGCGGAGAGGCTCTCCTTCTGTGATTCCGGATTGCGCGCGCCCACGGGCACGTCTCCCCGGCCAGCCCGCGCGAGCAGGTGCCTCACCATTCCCACCTGGGCGAGCGTGCCCGGCGTCACGGTCACCGCCCGCAGGGTGACGGCGGGGTGCGTGGCCAACAGGCAGAGGGTGAGCGCGTCGTCGGGGTCGCTCGTCTCCATGTCGAAGAGGATGTCAAAGGCCATGAGTGACTCCGGGGCGTGACGTCCTCGTCGAAGCACGTCGGTGACGGGCGGCGGGGACGACGGATGAGGGGCTCACCCGTGCGTCGCGCCTGACGCACTGCTGGACGAGGTCCTGAACGGCTCGGGGCGGATTCGCGGCGAGCAGGACCTGGCTTCTGGCGACAGGCGTCTAGAGGATGGCCCTGACGAAGAGGGACGCGACCCACACGGCCCAGAGGAGCGAGAGGGCGAGCAGGACGGCGGCGATCGGGCGGACCCACGTCGGCGTCGGCGATTTGTCACGCCAGGGCAGGAGCATCAGGTAGCCGCCCGCCAGGGAGGGGATGGGGAGCAGGTTCAGGGACGCCATCCGCGCGCTCATGATGCCCCAGGCCCGGACCAGCTCTCCTTCACGGAGCAGGCCGACGAAGCGCTCCACGCGGCCCGGCAGCGCGGAGAGGTTGAACACGGCGGGGAAGCCCTCGGTGAATTGATGGAAGCCCTCCGCGGGCCCCAGGCACGCCATGGCGACGCCAATCTGCACGTACCAGGGCACCGCCAGGGCCAGTGCATGCAGCGGGGGTGGCAGCTTGAGCAGCCGGCTCCTGAGCGGCTCCGTGGAGCCTTCCTCGGCTTCTGGCACGAACGACGCGGAGCTGCCCAGGGTGATGGGATGCAGACTCCAGCCGATGCCCGCCATGCGCCACGCCACCAACTGGGGCCCATAGCCGATGCGAACCACGAGGGGCCGAGCCCCGAGAGCGCTCGCCACCACCGCCTGCGCCAACGCCCACATCACGTTGACCGCGAGGAACAGCACCCACAGCCAGAAGAAGAGGGCGACCCTGTCCATGGGCGGAACTCTATCTTCTTCCCACGGGAAAGACCCCGGGTCGGTCCGGACGCCCGGTGCGCCCTGTCTCGATGACGCAACAGGGCACGACTCATGAGCGTGTGTCTTTAGCAATCGATTGTGACTGGAATCCCGGCGCCAGGAGGCGCCAACACCCAAGAGCGCCTCCCGGCCGCTGCTCACATCCCAGGCTCAGTATCTGAACGAGACCACTCCGCTGCAGCTCGTGCTGCCATAACAACCCGCGACGATGGTGTATGACCCCGAGGACAGAAGCCTCAGCGAGATGCTCGACGCCGTCCCACACACCCCGCCGAAGTCATCATTCCCCTAAACCAACGATCTCGATTCTCGCACGACGTCAGGAGGCGCGCCTGAGGTCGGCTCGCCGCAGGGATGGACAGGC